>CAYIBG010000146.1:0-5544 GCA_964361365.1 uncultured Ignavibacteriaceae bacterium
GCGCGCTCGTCTTCGACCAGCTCGCGGCGCTCGCGCTCACGGCGGAACAAATAGCGTTCGTACACTCCGTTGACGATAACCGGCAAATGGTGAAGGTCCACATTTTCCTTGCGGATGTAATCGTAGGCGCCGAACTTCATGGCCTCGACCGCGACATTTTCTGAGCCTGCGGCGGTGAGCATGATGACCGGCAGGTCCATTTTCTGTTCATGCATCCATTGCAAAACGTTCAGTCCTGAAATCCCCGGCATCTTGTAATCCAATAACATCAGGTCGAACCGCTGACTTCGGAGGAGCTCCAGCGCTTTTTCCCCTGATTCACATGCCTGAACACGGCGGAGGCCGTTTGCGGAGAGGATCTGCTTCAGGACGAGCCGAAACGGGGCGTCATCGTCAACGACAAGCAAATCCAGGATCTTCTGGTCTTGAGGCTGGACACTCATTCAATCACCTTAACATAACTTGATGGAAGTGGGACAATGGACCAATTTGAGCGAAGCAGAATGTGTTACATTTTGCAACTATGATGCCAATCATACCGAGATTCAAAACCATTGAAAACAAAGGGGTTTTTGAAAAATGAATCATTAACAATTGTTGATTTTCCGACATTCTCAGAATCAACTTATGAGACATTTCTGAAATATTCAGAATCAATCATCTTCGACTGTTACACCCGCAACTTCTTCAAGCGTCGTGATTCCTTTAGCCACTGCAAGGAGACCGCTTTGACGAAGCGTCTGCATACCGTCTTTGAGGCCTTGCTCGCGAATCGATGCTTCGTCTATGTTCTTGTCCGCTTCCAGGATGAGATGTCGAATCGCCTTGTTGAAGTACAAGGCCTCGAAAATTGGCATTCGACCCTTAAAGCCTTTGAGACAGTTATTACATCCGACCGGCCGAAAGAGAGTCGCATTCTTCACAACTTCTTCGGACAAGCCGTGTTTCAAGAAGGGCTCCTTTTCAATATCCGTTGCAGGCTTCTTGCACCGTTCACAGAGTTTTCGGATAAGACGTTGGGCGAGAACGATGTTCATCGTGTACGCGATCAGAAACGGCTCCACACCCATTTTGTACAATCGGGCTATGGCGCTCACCGCGTCGTTTGTGTGGAGGGTGGCAAAGGTCAAGTGGCCTGTGTTCGCCAGCTTAATTCCCAATTCTGCCGTGATTTTATCACGAATCTCTCCCACCATCACAATATCGGGATCGTGTCTGAGGATTGCCCTCAATGCGCCGTCGAAGTCGAGCTTTGGATTGAGCTTTACCTGCCTCGCCCCGTCGATAAAGTACTCCACCGGATCTTCCACCGTGATGACGTTGAGCGTGGGGTCCATAACGGTTTTGAGCGCGGAGAAGAGAGTCGTGCTTTTGCCGCTCCCCGTGGGTCCGGTCACGATGATCATTCCATAGGGTTTCTCAATGGATTTTCTGAAGGAATTTTCGGAGTACTGATCGAAACCGATATCTCTCAGCTTAGTGCTGAAAAGCGGTTCCTGGAGGACGCGGATGACAATGGATTCGAACTTGCTCTTGAGTTCTTTACCCACGACCGGGATGACCGACACGCGGAACCGTACCGTCTTTTTGTCGACAACGAACTGTGCAAAACCATCCTGTGCCGTGTTGCGCTCAAACCGGTCGAGGTTCATCGCCCTGTCTTTTACCACTGCCGAAACGGCTTCCGCTCGTGCATCAGAGTGGGTGTACCACAGAGACAAGTCGCCATCTATTCGAAAATGGAATTCGGTCTTCTTCTCGCCCCGGGGCATCACGTGAATATCGCTGGCTCCCACACGGACAGCATCGCTGAAGATCCGCTCCACAAGCTCCACCAAACCGCTTCGGTTGATCTCATCCTCAAGGGCCTGCTCATATAGTTCAGAATCTTCCTCCATCTCGCCCAAGACGGCGCCACGCTCGGTATCGGATTCCAAATCCGCATACGCGGACCGGCCGATGTTCACCCGCTGCCATAACTCCTGCCATTGGGAGAGTTTCACATAGCAGATTTCGAATTTCGGAAAGGAATAAGCCCGGGCGATCGTATAGACTTCGCGTTTGGTGGGGTCCGGCGTAATAACGAGGAGCCGGTCGGGTCTCTCCCGGTCCACCATAAAAGGAAGGACACGGTTTTCAAGTGCAAGTGTCTTAATGGCGACTGGGAGGTTGTTCAGTTCCTGCCGCATGAAATTCACATGGTCATCCGTGGGCACCTCTTTGGAGACATCAATGGTCCGAAAAGCGTAGAAATTGGCGATTTCTTGATAGATTTTGTCCCGGTCCAGGTGGAATTCGTCGACCAAAACCTGAGGCAGTTTCCTGCGGATTTTTGTGTCCTCTTTGCTCAGGATATCAACCGCACCGAGAAGGTCGTGTGGCGTAATAATCCCTTTTTCGACGAGAATATCGCCTAGCTCTTTTTTCGTCATTTTTGTCTGTGAGGACATACAGGCCTTCGGACTAAGGGAGCGCGTCGATTTTGATGGATGCCGTCTCGGACGACAAGAGGGTCAGGAACACCATGGCCGCCATGATAATGAGTGAAATGCTGACCTCTATAACACTGATGAGGTTCTTCATCGCGTATTTGTTCTCGAGTTCGTAATAATCCGCAAGCTGCGTGGAGGTTCCCTTCACGTCGCCCGTTTCGGCCGCGGTTCGAAACCTCGAGAGTGCCATTTCGGGGAAAAACTTCGTCATCTCCATAGCCCTGGCGAATTCTGTTCCATATTTGAGCATCGCCGGGATTGCCACGGAGCGGATTTGTTTTTCGAGGTACTTGTTTCTGCTCGCCTCCGCGGCGTGTTGGATGGCATCGATATTTTCCTGCGAAGAAGTGTACATGATTCCAAGTACGCGGCAGAACATTTCAACGCTGGAGTTCTGAAGGATTCTTCCGACGTACGGCATCCGGATGATGGTACGGTGAAACCAATATTGGCCCTTCGGAGTCGTGAGGTAAGCATAAAAGCCGCCCATCATTGCGAAGAACGAGATCATAATGAAAGTGAGGTTTTCCTTCACAATGGCGCTTATCTCGAGCGTGGTAGTTGTCAGCGGAGGTAAATCAGAGGCCATGGGGCCCAACATGCTTACCATTTCCGGCAAAAGGTACAAAACGTAAAAAGCGATTGCTCCAACCAAAGAGAGCGACGTGACGGCGGGGAGGATCATGGAACTGGCCAGCCCCTTTTTGAAGTCAGCTTGTCTTTCAACAAAATGCGCCACGCTGTCAAAAATCGATTGCATGTCGCCGCTCTTCGATGCGATGCCCAGCATGAGGGCGGTTTCTTTACCGAACACGCCTGACTGCTTGACGAACGCCTCACGCGAATCCATACCTTCTTTGAGGTCCTTAATGATTCCCCGAATCGCACCCTTCAACTGCTTGTTCCGGACGTTGTTTGCCATGATTTGCAGGATCTCATGGTAGGGGAGTTTCTGTTCGAGAAGGCGGGCACTGGTCCCGACAAAGGAAACAATCTCGGTCGCAGGCGCCTGGAACTGTATATCGAATTGCCGGCGAACGAACCTTACTTCAAACCCAAGTTGCTTAAGGGCGGCGGTGACTTCGGCCTTGGAGTAGGCGCTTTGAACCCCATCAATAATGCTGTTCCCCCGACGGACACGATAGGAAAAATTCTTTTTCTTCCGAATGGATATTTTTGTCAAGCCGAGGTTCCGGGTAAATTCTTTCGCCTTCTCTCTTGCACCGAAAAAGGATGGAGCAAATACTACCCGTTGAACAGGTTTACCGTTCCGGCCGAGCGCTGAAATTCGGTATTCTGAACCCTTCATGAGATCCGGGCTTTCAAATCAGATGATTGCATGATAAAGGCGAACCTGTTGAGTCAATTCTTCGATTCCTTTTCGACTTCGAGCAGGTATGGTGCTCCGCAGTGATAACAGAATTTCCCATAAGGATGTAAGATGGGCTGGCTGCACTGAGTGCATTCCTCTATGAGTTTTGTCCCACACAGAATGCAATAACTCTGGCGTTCCAGAACATTAGAGAAGTTACCACATTTGGGGCAAAGCCGGTAGTGATGGGCGTGGTCGGTTTTGGGCATGGATCCTCCTGGCTTCGCCTTATTCCGCAATAAGAGTGCCAAGCATCACGAGCATTGATAATCTGTTGTAAAACATAGGGTTACAACATATTCAAAGGGAGAATATTGAGTCATTTTCTGAGATTTTCGGAATAAATATGCCTTTTTTTTCCTGTTCGGCCGGAAAAAACTCAGTGGAAAACCCTCAGCGGGTTGCTTGGTTCTTGCTTCGAATATTGATCCCAAGGCGTGAACACTTATCATACAAGGTTTTCTCAGGAATCCCAAGAATCTGTGCGGCGTCTTTGATGTTCCACGAGGTTCGTTCAAGCGCCTTGTGGATCGCGACACGGGATGCGCGCTCTTTTGCCTGCTTCTCCAATTCAGGAAGGCTCAGAGATTGAGTTGTCAGTATCTTATTCTCCGCTATTTCTTTGGGAAGCTGCTGGACTTCAAGAACGTTATCGGCCGACAAAAGAATTGCGCGCTGAATCACGTTCTCAAGTTCGCGCACATTTCCAGGCCAATCATACTCGACGAGATGTTCCAGAGTGACCGGCGAGATTCGAAGCTTGGGGCGGCTTAGTTCCGCTTCATACCGGCGGAGAATGTGGTCGACAAGCATGGGAATGTCTTCCTTATGGTGTCTTAAAGCGGGTGCGGAGATCGGGTAGACATTCAGCCGATAAAAAAGGTCTTCGCGGAACTGCCCCTTCTGAGTCATTGTGAACAAATCGCGGTTCGTCGCAGCAATGACACGCACGTTCACCGGGATGGGAGTCGACCCGCCCACACGGTCGATTTCCTTTTCCTGCAGTACACGCAAGAGTTTCACCTGGGCATGATTATCGAGCTCACCGATTTCGTCAAGAAAGATCGTTCCCCCGTCGGCGAGTTCGAATTTCCCCAGTTTCGTTTGGGATGCGCCCGTGAACGAACCTTTGACGTGGCCAAAAAGCTCGCTCTCGACGAGGTCTTTTACGAGAGAACCACAATTGACGGCTACAAAGGCGCGTTCATGCCGCTTACCCGCCGTGTGAATCTCCCGAGCAACAAGTTCCTTTCCGGTTCCGGATTCCCCGGTGATGAGAACAGTCACGTCCGTCATTGCAACGCGATGGATGGACAGGAGGAGTTCTTGTATCGTATGGCTGTTCCCCACAATCTTTCCCGATTCCCGCTCCACTTCCTCTCGCAGTATTTGATAATCGCGTTTCAAAGTACGCTCTGCAAGAGCTTTTTCGACGGTCGTCTTCAACTCCTCGATTTTGAGTGATTTGGACATGTAGTTGAATGCGCCGAGTTTGATAGCCTTCACCGCGGTTTCGACATCGGCATGCGCTGTGAGCACGATGACAGGCAAATCCGGAAAGACTTCTTTGACCTTTACCAAAATATCTAGGCTGGTTCGCTCGCCTCCGGGCATTAAGTCCAAAAACATCACATCCACTTTTCTGCGATTCAGGAGATTCTGGGCCTCTTGATCGGTTTG
>CAYIBG010000147.1:0-5541 GCA_964361365.1 uncultured Ignavibacteriaceae bacterium
TCTCTTGCGCCTGTTTGCTGGCAGTGATATCCTCGACAACCGCGACGTGAAAATCTATTGGCCGGCCTGTCTTCCACAGCGGCGACACGGTGAGGTTGACCCACACGATTTGCCCGTCCTTGTGAAGGTATCGCTTTTCCATCGAAAACGTTCGAATTGTGCCGTGCCGCAAAAGTTCCATGTTGTCGAGGTCAGCCTGCAAGTCGTCCGGGTACGTAACGTCTTGAAAGGTTTTCCATAGCATCTCCTCCTTTGTGTACCCCAGGATATCGCAGTATTTTTCGTTGATCTCGGCAAAGCGGCCTGTCCCGGTCTCGATGACGGCCACGCCTACGCCTGCTTGCTCGAACAACGTCCGGAAACGGGCTTCGCTTTTCTGCAGGGCTTCCTCTGCCTGCTTGCGCTCGGTCACGTTGCGGACAATGTTTCTGAATTCGATTACCTTGCCAGAGCCGTCGCGCACAATCCGCGTTCGCTGCTCTGCCCATGTAATCGCCCCATCCTTCCGCAGTCCTCTAAATTCACATGTAGCATCCTGGACTCCAAGTCTTGTTTGGGTTTCATAGTAGGCGACAACGCGCCGGCGGTCGACCGGCGCAACCAATCGCACGTATGATTTCCCAATTATTTCGTCAGGAGCATAACCCGATTGTGAGAAGAGATTTGGACTTCCGTAGATTAATTTGCCCTCAGGATCGAGTATATAAAAGACGTCAGAAATGTCTTCAACAAGATTACGAAATCTCTCCTCGCTCTCCTGCAGCGCTTTCTCCACACGTTTGCGTTCGGTAATATCGACGAGCGTTCCCCTCGCCCCCAGGAAAGTGTCTCCATCATTTATGGGCTTTGACCATGTCCGAATCCATCGGATGTCCCCGGTTTTCGAGACGACGCGATATTCCAACGGGTATTCTTTTCCTTGTTTGAGCTCGCTAAGTCTTTTGAGCAGCATATCGCGGTCCCCAGGATATACCAGGTCAAAGACGCTTTTTCCCACCAACTCATCCGGTGCATACCCCAATACACGGAATATCGCCGGATTGATAAAAGTAATCACAGCACGAGGGTTGATTTCATAGATGACATCGCTGAGGTTCTCGACCAGTTCGCGATATTGTTTTTCACTCTCATGCAAAGCATTCTCCGCCAACTTGCGCTCGGTGATGTCCTGTACAAATCCTTCGAAGTACTTTGCCCTCCCTTCCCTATCTTTGATTGCATGGGCGCTCATCTGAATCCACCGGGGTGTGCCGTCTTTCCTTTTCCAAAGAACTTCAATGTTTGCTGCCTCTCCGGTTGGCTCATATTTCTCAATGAGACACTCACGTTCTTCCGGCCTGTAATAGATGTCTTTGAGGTTTCTGGCGAGCAGCTCTTGCTCCGAAGCAAATCCGAGCATGTTGGCCATCGCGGGATTCGCTCTTACGAGCGAGCCGTCTCGCAACGATTGATAGATACCGACAGGTGCAAACTCAAATATATCTCGATATTTCTGCTCCGAAATTCGGAGTAAAGCCTCCGCCCGCTTGCCCTGCTCCTCGGCGAGTTTACGCTCGGTGACGTTGCGGATGACGTTTCTGTTTTCGATAACCTTTCCGGAACCATCGCGGACAATGCGGGTTCGTTGCTCTGCCCAGAGAATCCCCCCATCCTTGCGGAGTGCTCTGAATTCACATGCGGCATCCAGGACACCAAGTTTCGTTTGTGTTACATAGTAGTCAATAACACGACGCCTGTCGACCGGTGCTACCAATCGCACGTATAGCCTCCCAATTATTTCGTCGGGGGTATAGCCCAATTCTGTGAAGAGATTTGGACTTCCGTAGATTAATTTCCCATCAGGATCGCTTACATAAAAAACATCAGTAATGTTTTCAACGAGATTACGGAATCTCTCTTCACTTTCGTGCAGCGCCATTTCCACTCGTTTGCGCTCGGTAATATCGACCAACGTCCCTTGAGCCCCTACGTACGTTCCTCCCTGCATGATGGCCTTTGACGATGTCTCTATCCACCGCACCTCACCGGATCGCGATATTACACGATACTCTGAGATGTGTTCTTTCCCCCGCTTGAGCTCTTCCAATCTTTTGAGCAGGGAATCATGATCCCCCTGATATATCAGGTCTTTGAGATGTTTCCCGATAATCCTCTTGGCTTTGTATCCGGACACACGACGTATCGCCTGATTTATAAAAGTAATCTCTCCGGCACTGTTGATTGCATAGATGACATCGCCGAGGTTATCGACCAGTTCGCGATATTTTTTTTCGCTGTCGTGCAGCGCATCCTGTGCCAACTTACGCTCAGTGATATCTGTCAGGATGCCAACCGATCCGACAATATCTCCTCCACGTCCGTAAACCGGTGCTCCGCTCACGTGCACCCAGATCTTCTCCCCCGATTTTGTCTTCATTTGAACTTCGTACTGATCCTCGATCCCTGCCCTTCGGAGTTTGTTCTTTTCCTGAATGAGCTTTCGACCGTCATCGTCAACAATTATCTCAAGCCCTACTTTTCCGATTAGTTCTTGAGGGTCGTATCCAAGCATTTTGCAGAAACGTTCATTAACAAATTGAATCACGTCATCATTCGATACCTGCAACAACCCTTCGTTCATGGTGTTGATGAGTGTGCGGTAGCGATCCTCGCTCTCTCTCAACTCCTCTTGCGCCCGCCGACTCGCTTCCTCCGCCCGTTTGCGGTCGGTGATGTCCCGATAATTACTGACAATCGCTTCGACGCCTGGTTCGGCAAGCATGTTCGCGATCGTCATCTCCGCCCAGCGCCACGAGCCATCCTGATGCTGAACGCGGCATTGATCGCTGAACCTTTGTCCGGGATGTTTGAGGAGCTCAGACAACTCATTCCTGACTTTGTCGAGGTCGTCCGGGTGGAAATGTCCGAAGACATTCGCACCGACCAGTTCCGCAGGTTCATATCCGTAGATCCCGTGAGCTGATGGACTCACATAGCAGACAGTTCCGTCAGCGCTACTCATTGCGACCACATCTGAACTACGCTCAATGAGCGCACGAAAACGCCTTTCACTGGCATTGACCGCCTCGAACTGCTGTCGATGCGCCTGTGTTAGCCGGCGCTGGTAGATGAAAATGATTCCAATGACTGTGATTGCAAGAAAAAGAAGCGCCGTCATACCGAGGACTATAGCCCACAGTGCTTCTATTGGGATTGCTTGCATAGGAAGCTTCCCAGGAATAAACCGTTGGCGATCGTGGCAACAATCCACTGGTACGACCATAGTTTCGCGACGTCTTCCATCGGGAAAATCAGAATGACGTTGCTCAACGCATAGAGGAGTATCCTCGTCGAGTGATCGACCAGCACGGCGGCGAGCACCCAAAAACGGAAATCTCGATGTGGCTTGAACAGGCTTTCCTGGGACAGCATCCACAGGAAATAGCAGGAACCCCCAACGAGCAGGACGCTTGACAGGGATGATGAGTAGCTGTCGAATTGTCGAGGGCTCTCCACAAAGATCTTTGCCATCAGCCAAACGACGAAGAATCCTGCTGCTATCAGCCGAAAAAAGAACATCCGTCTTTGGCGTTTCTCCCACGCGGAGAGCACCAGCACCAGCGCTGTGAATTCCAGAAGAGTCACGATGTGGTACAACCAAAGGTTGTTTATGCCGCGGAGTGCGAGGTACAGGGAAATGGCGTTCAAAGCAAGGGAAAGCGCCAGGAAACCCAGCAGTACCTTTATTTCAGGACGCAAGGCACTGTACCTCCAGACTCCAACGGCAACGACGACAATGGAGGACGATGCCCCGATGTAGGCCGCAAAAGGAATATGAGTTATTTCCTGCACTATCTGTTCAGATCATCCCCTGATCCACAGAAGGGCGGGCAGGGAAACCATCTCTCAAGGACGGTTCCACTCACCAGGTCATCACCACTCTCACTGATGCCGACTGCCACGAGAGTTCGTGCCCCGTTGTCATCTGCAAAGTAGAAACGAATTCCAACGCATCCCGGCTGGGCCAGAACAGTCTGGAGGGCATCCTTGCTGAATGCACCACCGATGAGGCTGCCCGGAGGTACGCCTTGCCTAAAATTGCGCGTCATGGCGCTGGCCGCTGCGAGCGGGATCGAATGGTCTTCGTGTCCGGTAAATCTTCGCCCCTGAATCTCCGCCGACATGGACAGCTTCGGATAGACGATGGTGAAAAGAACGGCCCCCAGCACAAAGCCGATGGCGCCGAAAAGAATTTTCTTGGCGGGGAACATGGCGAACCTCCTTGATGTGGATGGATGATTGGGACGTGTTTTCTAAGCCAAGGCGACTAGGGAAAACAACGAGGCTGAGTCACGGGCGTCCTCGGTCATTTCTGTCTTCTGACTCAATTGATTTGAAGAGAATGATAGCGAAGGTAAATCGAAAAAAAAAGAAAGTCAAACGAGGGAATGTGGGAATGCAGAAGAAGAAGCTGGAATCGACAAGTGAGAAGGCGGGAGTGACAAATAACGGCCAGCTTATCGCAGCTCGCTTTGCGCCTTTCACCAACAAGCACGGCCCCCACCTCTCTTCTGGTGAAGGCGCCGTGAGGAGGCTGGCTCGTCCTCGAGAAGAAGTATTCTGATTGATTTCGGCATTCCGGTTAGCAATGACTCAAGGCTTCATATGGTTGTATATTGCGAGGTGTGAATGTATACATGTCTTCATTGGTCATGTTGCTGTAGCACCATCCTCCGGTTCTTTTTCCAAAAAGCATGTTGTCCCCTGCGCGACCGGACGGAAATCCCCTAGCTCCGTTAGGAGCGGCATATTTCTAACGATTTTACACAATTGCGAATCGAGCTCCGTAGGAGCGACATCAATCTGTGATTTGCTCGAAGACATATTCTTCATTGTATTCAACCTGGAAGGCCTTGAGCATTGCATCGTACTCTTCCCGGAAGGTCTTCTTGGAATGATGCTTTTCCTGATTCTGAATGTACTTGACAACTGTGTCCAATTCAGAATGAGAATAGGAGAAAGCTCCAAATCCTTCCTGCCAATTAAACTTTCCTCTCACCCATTTCTTCTCATTGACAAATCTAGAGGAATTTGCTTTGACATCTCGAACCAAATCAGATAGTGCTGTATCTGGCTTAAGTCCAATTAACATGTGGATGTGGTCAGGCACAGAATTGATTGCAATCAGTTTGTGATTCTCGTTTCTCACAATGCCTGTGATGTACTTATGGAGCTCATCTTTCCATTCCTTCCGAATGAGGTTAGCTCGGCCCCTAACTGCATAAACAACCTGAATGTATATCTGCGTATATGTGTTTGCCATTTCATGACGCTCCTGACGGAGCTCCCTTTAAAGAGATTAGTTGTTTTAGAAACATAACGTCCCTACGGGACTGGCGTCAAAAACCTAAAGCTCCGTTAGGAGCGGCATATTTCTAACGATTTTACGCATTTGCGATCGAGCTCCGTAGGAGCGATATGTCATTCTGTGAATTGCTCAAAGACACATTTTTCATTGTATTCGATCTGGAATTTCATGACGCTCCTGACGGAGCTCCCTTT
>CAYIBG010000148.1:0-5501 GCA_964361365.1 uncultured Ignavibacteriaceae bacterium
TTTTGTTTTGGGAGAATATCACAATTGTGACAGAAAACAAAGCGAACTAAATTCACACATGTTACATTATGCTTAATTCACTCATACTTATATCTATTCAGAAAGGTAATCATTGTGCAAAAGCAATTTCTGTTCGTAGCAATTAGCGCCGTCTTTTTCCTCTCAATACTCGTGACTGGCTGCAGTAAAAATACGGACCCTTCTACAACGGGGACTCTTTCTTTGTCATCTGTGTACACAACGGCAGTCGTGACACCTAAATTCGGGTTTTCGAAATCCGATGGAACGATGGCTGTTGATTCCGTCAGGATTTCAAGAGCCCGTTTTGTCCTTCGAGACATCAAGTTCAAGAGCTCGGTCGATAGCTTGAACTTCAAAAGTGCGGCGTTAATTTTGGAACTGAATCTTGGCGGTACGATGCAAAATGTTGGCGTGAAGGATGTCCCCAATGGGACGTATAGCCGTATCGAGTTCGACGTTCACCGTGTCGAAAGCACTGAAGTCGCTCTCCTTCCAGCAGCAGAGAGGACATTGTTCGCGGATTTCCTTGCGGGGCAGCGTTATAGCATCATCATCGATGGAACCGTGTATAAGACAGGTCTGGCTCCTCAGGCCTTTACGTATCGCTCCAAGGTTGATGCTAAACAGAAAATCGATATGGCGCCAGCTGTGACGATATCTGAAGGCTCGACGACAGCGAATTCAACGATGGTAATTAGTTCAGCGAATTGGTTCAAGAATCAGACGGGGATTCTCGTAGATCCTACGGACCCAAATAGTGAGGGAGTCATAGACGAGAACTTAAAAATCACAATCAAAGTCTTCAAGGACAATAACAAGGACGGATCAAAAGACAACAGCTAGAGTCAAAGATCGGGATACCACTACAAAAGGCGACTTCGGTCGCCTTTTGTTTTTTCACGTGATGGCCTCAGTTATGGGGTCTTTGCAAAGGACGGATAAAAGCCTATGGCAGAGAGTCCCGAGAGTGCCCGAACGGGGACTTGAACCCCGACGGCCTTGCGGCCACTAGCTCCTGAAGCTAGCGCGTCTGCCAATTCCGCCATCCGGGCAACGTGTTTAAAATATGCAAAAATGAGTCAAGACTCAATCGAGATTGGTCCACATCACGTTGTTGGCGTGACCACGATAGCTTTACTTCTTACACCGCCTTTTTCTTCGCGAGGAGATCCGTCACGATTTGCCCTACTCCTCGAAAGTCGATTTTGCCCGTTGCCGTCTTCGGCAGCTCGTCTAACACAACAAACCTCCTGGGAAGGCCAATTTTCGGGAGATGTTCACTCATTCTTTTGAGGATTTGCTGATCATCGAGTTTTTGCGTGACGGCCGCGACGATTTGAGCGCCACGGAATTCATCGGGAATTTCAACGACACAACATGTGATTCCATCGGGGAGGAATTTCAGAAGCACGTCTTCCACATTGACAAGTGAAATCATTTCACCGCCTACCTTGACAAACCTCTTCAGCCTGCCCGCAATCCACAAATAACCGTCAGGATCCAGCCAGCCCATATCCCCGGTGTCATACCAGCCGTTGTGAAAGGCTCGCGAAGTTTGCTCGGGGTCATTGAGGTAACCTCTCATTACGTTATCGCCTTTCACAAGAATTCTTCCCGTTTCGCCGTTTCTGCATTCTTCGCCCGTCTGCAAGTTTTCGATCCGGACGGTCACGCCCGAGATCGGTTTTCCCACGCTTCCAGGCCGATTGGAGTTCGGTCCGTTGACAGCGATGCCAGGACTGGTTTCTGTGGCGCCGTAGGCTTCGAACAAGACTTTCTGATGCTGTGCCAGGAATTGTTTTCGGAGGTAGTCCGGACACCTGTCCGCGCCGACAAGAAAAATACGTACGCTCTGAAAATCGTCCGGCTGCGATTTTTGCAAATATCCTGCAAAGAAGCTTGGCGTTCCGCCCACGAACGTGCAGCGCTCTTCGCGAATAATCTGGCAAATCGTTGCAAAGTCAAGCGGGTTCGCATACGTGACAATCGTTGCGCCGACATACAGGGGCGCCCAAAGGCAGCCCGTTTGTCCAAAAACGTGGAAGTATGGTAAGTTTGCAAGAAAGGTCTCTTTCTCGTTGAGTTCGTACACGGGGATCAGCGATTCGAGGTTCGCATGGATGTTCTTGTGGCTGAGCTGCACGGCTTTCGGCTCTTTTTCGCTGCCGGTGGTAAATAGAACGACAACATTGTTATCCTCAGAACCGGAGTGTATGAATTTCGTCAGAAGAGCAAGAGGCAATGACGCCTTTATCGCTGCGAAGAGTTTATCAAGAAGCGTCAGGTTCTCCATGATATCTTCCAGGAAGACCATCCCCGAGAGAACGGGACAGTTGATCTTCTGCAGCAATGCTTTCGAAGTAATGATCGTGTTGAAATTGCACTTCTTCTGAGCAAACAAGCAGTTGTTAGCCGCACCGGTTGAATAGTTGATCATGACCGGAGTCTTCCCGCTCATGAGGGCGCCCAGGATACTCAGGACGCAGCCAGCCGAGCTCGGAACCATAATTCCGATGAAATACCCGTCGTAGGATTTGAACTTTTCGGCGAGGATAAGCGAGCCGATCAAAGCGCGGTGGTAGGAAACCCGCCGGCCCGTCGTCCGGTCGATGATCGCGAGTTTCTTGCTTAGCCTTTTTGCCGTTTTTACAAAAGCGTGGTGAAGTAGCATTTTTTCGGTCCCATATGGTCTGCCATAAACAAGTTCATGTCCAAAACAATCTACGAGACTGAAATTTGTTCGATGTCACTAAGTCGTAAATTTTTTGTCAAAAAAATCGCCAAGAAGAAACAGGTGGTCAGGTCACAAAATCAGGTCTATCCTTCAGCTTTGGTTCCGAAACGGGGAGCAGCTCGCCGGTCGTGATCGACTCGACCCGTGAGGCTTCGTTGAACCAGCTTGGCGGCGGTGTGTGGCCCCAAAAGGTGGCGCGGCGCGGGTCGTTGATGTTCCACTTTATCGGTTTCCAGTCGGGGTCTGGAATGATGTAATCGCCTGTGTAGAGTTCGATCCGATTTCCATCCGGGTCTCGCAGGTAGAGGAAAAACGCGTTGCTCAACCCGTGCCTTCCGGGTCCTCGCTCGATGCAATTGACCATTCCTGCAGCTGCCAGCACATCGCACGCCCTCAGCACGCTTGACTGGTCGCTTACCCAGAACCCGCCATGGTGCACGCGCGGTCCTATCCCGTTCATCAACGCAATATCATGGACATCTTGTTTTCGATGGAGCCATGCTGCCCACAATTGTGGAGCCTCACTTTCGGTAACGGTGTATTCCGAGCAACGAAAACCCAGATTTTGCGTGAACCAATCGTATGCCTTCTGCACATTCGGAAGCTGGCAATTGAAATGATCCAGGCGCATGATGTTCGCACCGCGATAAAGGTCGTATCGCTGAAGAAGCCGCTCCCGCTGCGCCATTTCGTGAACGAACTCGATCGGCAACCCGGACGGATCCTGGACACGAAGGGCACGACCCTGGCCTTGTTCAAATCCCTCGTTCATCCATCGAATCTGACAGCTGTTTTGTTCGTACAGTTTTGCGATTTCATCCAGGCCTGAAGCTTCGGAAACTCTGAAGGAAATGTGTCCGACGCCCGGAGATTCTGCCTTGTGAAGAACAAGGCTGTAGAGGTCCCGCTCTTCATATCCGCCCAAATACAAACGCTCTTTGTCACGGGCCGTTTCGACAAATCCGAGAGCATCCACGTAGAAGGCCCTTGAGCGTTCCAAATCCACAACCCGGAATTCAAGATGGGCGGCACGTGTGATGTTGAATGTCATAACCTGTTTTATCCTTCGCTCCACGGATCGTAAAAGACACGCAGGTCTGCTTTTGAGTTATCGATATCAGGAGCCGGTTCAATATCCTGTTTATCAAGCTTCCGGTACATTCCGGAGTGAAAAACAAGCGGGGAACGGGGCTCGACACCCTGATGCAGAGCAAGAACTTCCCCTATGACGATGAAGTGATCGCCCGCCTCAATCATTTGAGAAAACCGACAACCGATTGCTGCGGCGCATCCTTCCAGGCGCGGACTGCCCTCCCAGGCGACGAATCGAAACGGAGGGGCTTTAGGCTCTTTCCATCCACCGGCGAAATAGGTGGAAAGCGCTTGCTGGTCATCCCGAAGAAAATTGACAGAGAATCCATTGGCTTTCCTGAGCCAATCGGCCATTTTGGCGCGCTTATCGACACAGAATAAAAGTAACGTGGGATTGAGCGAAAGGGATGACAAGGCGTTGGCCGTCATGCCGTGAATTTCCCCGCCCATTTCCGTTGCGATGACTGCAACGCCCGTGGCGAATTGACCTATGGTTTGCCGATATATGCGGGGATCTACCAAAGTATCCACGTTTGTTTGGTTCTCAAGGAATTACCTGCCCCCGTGAATTCGCTCATTCGACCGTAACGTACCGCTCGTAGTGGCTCACTTCCTTGGGGCTGACATACTTGCCCATCTCCTTGCGAAATTGCTCAATGTTCTTATACGGCCGGTACTCTTTGAACTCCCGTAGCATGCGTGGTCCCATACCGGGAATGCTCAGAATATCTTCATCGCCTGCATTATTCAGGTTAATGGGAACGAAAACGTATTGCTCCAAACGCGCCAGTTCTTTCTCGTCGACGTATTTTCCGATTTCTTTGCGGAACTGCGCCAACGCTTTATAGGGCCTGTATTCAAGGAATTCCCTGACCATGCGGCGTCCCACACCCGGTATCATAAGAATCTCTTCTCTGGAAGCTGTGTTAAGATTGATGGAGAGGAACATGCTTTTATAAACGTTCGTGAGCTGGCTGCTATCCAATGAGGATTTTAGAAAAGTGTGAAGATCTGCAGTGGTAAGAAATGGTCGTCGTTCGACGATTCCTTTGACAAGAGTTTCGTTCAGGGGCGGAACTGCTGCGAGTTCTTTCTCGCTTGCAATGTTCGGATCGAGCAAACTCGAACGGCGGCCGACTTGCGAGTGCAGGATCTGGACCGAAAGAGCAGTGCCCACAGCGAGTACAATAAAAACTTTCCTGCGGTTCATTTCATTTTTCCCTTCTGTATTCCGAGCGTTGATATCGGTTTTCAACATAAGCGAACACCAGTCCGAGGACTCCAAGCTGGACCATAATTCCCGGAGCAAGGATGGGTGCAGCGCCTTTTACAGACTTCCACAGCAAGTCGAGCCCGGCAAGGCCAGGGTAAACTTCGAGCGCGAACTCTTCGTTGGAGTTAAAATGGAGCAAAACTCCGACTGCCCCGCTTATGATGAAACAGACCATGATGCCCTGGAACAGTTTTAAACCAGTTTTATTCCGAACGATTGCAAACCATCCCAAAGCAACAACACTCAGCATCATGAAACTGAGCGGAACCAGCTGCCAGCCTTCCGTATGAGAAGTTAAGAGCAATTCCGTGGCTGCGCCGAGTAGCGTGAACAGAAACAGTGCCAACAGGAGAATGCGAAGTCTTCGTTCCACACAGAATT
>CAYIBG010000149.1:0-3839 GCA_964361365.1 uncultured Ignavibacteriaceae bacterium
CCGAGAGCCAGGCAAAAGAAGTACTTGATATGATCGAGGATTTAGAGGCGCTCGATGACGTTCAGTCGGCGTACCACAACCTGGGGTAACCTTTCGAAGGTTTGCGAGTGGGACTTCCGAAGTCTAAACAGATTCCCGAGCGAGACTTTGGAAGTCTAACCAGGACCTTCGGAAGGTTTACCCGGCGTGTTTTATTGCTGCCGCAGAAGTGCATCAATAACGATTGACGCAAGCCTTATAAAAGTTGTGAGGCACGTCTACTCCCGAACCAACGGGAACTACTTCGCAACTTGTTTTTTTCCAAACGGTGCAAAAACAGCAAGGGCGGGTTATTAGCCCGCCCTTCACGATTATCTCACCCACAATCCGTCCCCCTCTTTTCAGAGCTACTTTGTGGATGTGGAAGAGCTTGCCGGCGCTGCAGGAGTCGAACCCTTCCCTTTCTGCATTCGCTTGTACGCAAACCAGGCAATCAAGCCCAGAACCAGGGCAATAAGGATATACATGATGGTTTGCGGAGGCTGAACAGTTTTTCGCCATTCATCGACTTTGCTGTCGAGCGCTTGTACTTGGGAATCCGACAGTTCGCCGCGATCCACAAGAAGCGGAAGCCATTCCGGCTTCACATCTCCTCTCCACACCGAATCGGAAAAAATCACGTAGCGTTTGTAGAGTTCATCGCTTTTCGCTTTTGCCGCCACCGTGATTTCACCGTCAATGAACTCCTGGATGTGGTCGTTGAACTGGTTTCCCGAACTGAACTCCTTCACGGCAAACCCGCGGTCGCGGAATTGCAGGTTGAGCTGGTGCCAGAATATCCCTTTCGTTTTTCGGCCCCAGTCCGCGAGCATCGTGTCGATCTGCGTGACCTCGTTCGCACCCTTCTTGCCGGTCGAATAAATGGCAGCCAGTTTTTTCCCAAATCCCTGCCACTGGACTTCGAACTTGCGCTGCTGTTTTGCCATTTCCGCCACATCTTTGCCCGACAACGATGTGGCTTCGAGGAACTCAATGTTATCCCGTATGGACCTCTTGATGCTCGTGAAAACGTTCCCTTTTTCGATTTTCCCGACGAGGCTTTGCTTTTCAACATCCTTAAGAGAAGTGATATCCTTGTCGTACTGGAGAAAGAGGCTGTCGACCAGGGCAAAAATGAGCTGATCCCTCTGCCGGATGCCGGCCTGCAATTTCGAGATCAGGCCCTGCAGCGAGTCAATAGTCGCTTTGCTCTTGTCTGAGCTCATTTTCTGAATCTGTTTCAGCAGGTTGGAGTTTTCGCCGCTGAGTTGTGAAACCTGTTCCGACAACAAATCGACCTGCGCCCGCAATTCGGCGATGCGTTTCACCTGGTCCTCGATGACGCCGAGTTTATCCTGGGCGAGCCGCAGCTGGAGTCTGGCGTTTTGAATTTTACCCTCGAAACCATCCGGGTAGAGCGCTTTGTCGAGCAGTTTCTTGTAATCGGCGTTCTCCCGTTCCAATTCATTGATGCTGTAGGCGATGCTTCCGCAGTCCTGCACGGTGGCTGCCGCCTCGGTGGCCTTCTGTATCGCCTTGTATTTGGCCTGGAATTCCTGAACAACCTGATAATCCGACTTCTCCTGCGCGAGCGCAAACGAGACAACGACCAACAACCCGACCAGTGTTCTCATTACCGACCTCCTTGGTGAATTCCATCGCGTGATATCAAAACCGGCTTGTCTTTTTCGTTGAGCACCTGAATGTAGGGCGGCCGCTGGTTGAATGCCGGGTTGTCGAGCCCCGTTTCCTTCACGAGGATTTTCGTGGCCACTTTGAGCGCCCCGTCATCGGCGGTGAGCACATAGACATTCTTGAATTTCGCCGCTGTGAGAAAATAGTAACCGCGGTCGTCGCGGATCATCCGGACGGTGTGTCTCGACATCCGCATTGTATCTCCCGTCTCTTCCAGCAGTATCGGCTTGACGCTGAAGGACATGCTGTACCGATCCTCCTGGACCATTCCTTTGGAGTCGACGGTCATGACGCTTTCGACCGGCCATGCGAACTCTGCAGGCTTCAGCAACATTCCGGAACATCCGGCAAGCACAACGACGAACAGCACAAGGGAGAAATATTTCATACGGGGCCTCTCTGGGTTAAGACTCTGTAGGACGAAAAACAACGTTTGCGAATGTAGGGAACAAAACTCTCGAATTCAAGCTGTGTTAATTCGGAGCATGGAGACTGAGTCCAAAAGGGGCTGATTGAAACGTCATCCCAACCGTGAACAGGCTTCGCCCTCCTGCCGACACAAAAAAGCCTGGTGAGAAGTCAAGGAACGAAATAAGGCCCGGGAACACATTAAAGCGAACCCGCTCGTTAAAATTGTCTGCCACGACCAGCGATGCCATGAGGGAATTGTTCCGGTCAAAATACACGCCAGCCATACCCCCGACATGGATCGTCTGGGCGATCATCTCGTCATTGATGTCATACGTAAACACCGATTTCGACGTCAGCCCGGCCCCAAGAGAGACAGACTCGTCGCCGCTCGTTTTGAACGATAGTCCGGCAATGCCAAAAGCGCCGAAATGATAGAACACACTCATGCTTTTGGACTCCGTGAGCGGATATTTCATCACAAAGCTCTGGCTCACGTTTCTCACGGCGAAGGGAGCAAAGGAAACCGCAGGTTGGCTTGACCAGTCATTGAAGCTGAGCTCCCCGGCAAAGAACTCTGCCACGCCGTCGAAGCTGAACAGGAGGATACCGAGAGGGTCGAAAATGTAAAGGTCTGCTATGGGGTCGATGTTCGATTTCGAAAAATCCTTTGTTTCGATCAGCTCATTGATATAGTGGTACGACATGGACGTGACGGCGCTCAGAAGCGCAGGGGAAGGATAGCCATGATACCCATACCATTCCGTCATTTTTCTCGAAACCATTCCTCCGCCGAGCAAGTGCAGCGTGTAATTCGGAAAATACTGCATGTGGAACCGATCCAAACTGACCGGCAGTATTTCGTTCCTGATAAACTCCTCCCAGCCATAGGTGCGGATGTGTGAAAAGGGTGAGCGAAGGTTATTCCAGAGGTTTTGGTTCGCGTTGCTCCAGGGGATGTCTGTCAGCGAATTGCTCACGCCGTATGCCTGTACTTCGTCAAACCCGCCGTTCAGAAGCACCGCAATCGGGTTAAACGTGGCCTCGGAACCGTAAGACAGCCCTTTGTAGAAATACGAACTCGGCTGCTGAGCATGGAGACTTTGTTCGCATACGAGCACGAACATGCAAAGCAGAAAAATCAGTCTCCCGGGATTTTTCAATTGTTTTTATTCAGGTTCTGTTTTCGTCAACGTGGCAGGTTGTTGTTTCTGTTTTGCCAGATACGAAGTCACCCTGGGAGCAAGGTACACCCACAACCGGTACCCCAGAAGGACGGCGACAATCGCTCCATAGGTCAGAGGCCGGCTCTTGTCTGCCTTCACCAGCCAAAGATAGTGAATCACGGCGCCTATTGCCGTGAAGTAAATGAGGCGGTGAAGCGCAGTCCATCGCTTGCCCCCCATCCCCTTCGTAATCCGGTCTGTGGACGTGAGCGCAAGGGGAAGCATAAGAAACAGACTGGTGAAACCCACAGTAATAAAGGGACGTTTGGGGATGTCTGCCAGGATTTCGTTCCACTCGAAGAGTTTGTCAAAATAGAGATAGGTAAAGAAATGGAGACAGCCATAGAAGAAAGCATAGACGCCGAACATGCGTCGAAATTGTCCGACCATTGCCTCCTTCGTGATTCGCCGCAAGGGTGTGACACACAACGTAATCACGATGAAACGGATCGTCCAGGTTCCCGTGGTATCCGTGATGTCGTCGAGCGGGTT
>CAYIBG010000149.1:3939-5486 GCA_964361365.1 uncultured Ignavibacteriaceae bacterium
ATGCGGCGCTCGGTCCCCTGGCTCCAGCGCGGATGGTCCACATCGGGGTTCACGTTGGAATAGAACCCGTATTCATCCGGGGCGGCAATGTTCCATGTTGTGGGAGGCTCATTCTCGACAAACCTGATCTTCACGATCGACTTGATGCCTTTAAATCCGTACTTCCACGGCGTCACCAGGCGGAGCGGGGCGCCGTTTTGGTTGGGTAACGGCTTTCCGTATAAACCTGTCGCAAGGAGCGTGAGTGGGTTCATCGCTTCATCCATGCGCAATCCTTCCACATACGGCCAGGTCAGATACGGTCTGCGCTGGCCCACCATCTCCTCGGGACGGAACAGTGTCTCGAACGCCACGAATTTCGCCTTCGATGTCGGCTCGAGTCTCTTGATGAATTCGGACAGCTGAAACCCCATCCACGGTATCACCATCGACCATCCTTCGACGCATCGCATGCGATACACGCGCTCTTCGATCTTCTGCTGCTTGAGAATGTCTTCGAGATTATAGAGGGCGGGCTTCCTCACATGACCCTCGACAGCGACCGACCACGGTTTCGGTTTAAACTTCTCGGAGTTCTCAGCCGGATCGCTTTTGTCCGTGCCGAACTCGTAGAAGTTGTTGTACGTTGTGATGTCTTTGTAGGAATTGATCTTCTCATCAGTATCGTAGAGCCCTTTCATTTTGGGCTTTTCCTGGCTGCCCCGGACACCTTCAGGCATCACGGAATTCATGGCGATTCCACCCAATGCCGCGGTTGCCGTCTTGATCCATTCCCGCCGCCCGTGATACAGCGTTTCCGGCGTGGTGTCGGCCGACCTGATGTCTCCTGCTTCCTTCATGAACATAGTCTCTCCTCGATTAACCTCTCTCCTGTTTCCACCAACGGGTCACCACGTCTTCGATCACGGTTTTTGTATCACTGTGTTTCCACTTTTCGTAGAACTTGATATCACTGCTGTCGGGTTCCGGCTTGGGAAAATCGACCTGGACGCGCAACGGCATCGAAATCGCTTCACCCACGATCAGCGCTTCACCCTGACGAAGCGAGGGCAACACATCCACCAATCCTGCAAATGAATCGGGCACCAGCCGCTTAATGTAATTCTGGTCGAGCGGGTTGGTGAGGCGCATAATCACATAGTTGTTGCACTGAGAAAGAATCGTTTCCGACACTTCGACGGGGCGCTGGCTGACCACCATGATGCTCACTCCGTATTTTCGGCCTTCTTTTGCGATACGCTCAACCGTCCGCCGGGCGGCACTTGTACCAATCCCGCTGCTCGGCAGGTAATTGTGGGCTTCCTCGAACACGAGAAGAATCGGGAAATCGCGTCTCGAAGGATTCCAGAAATTGAAGTCAAAGATCAGCCGGGCCAGGAGAGAAACGATCGTGTTGACAATGTCGAACGGAACGCCGCTGAGATCCAGGATTGTCACTTGCGCGGAGCCGTCGGCACCCAGGATCTTGGAAAGCAAGTCTTTCAGCTTGGCCGTCTGCGCGTACATCTTTGGGCGGAACATAAATGCATAGCGCGGGTCGTTCAGTT
>CAYIBG010000150.1:0-5485 GCA_964361365.1 uncultured Ignavibacteriaceae bacterium
CGAGCGCATCGACGAGGATGAATCACAACATGGAACTTGTGAATTCTGTAGGGGCGACCCGACGGGTCGCCCCTACAAGAGACCATAATACATTTTTGAAAATCGTAGGGACACGGCCCACCATTAAGATTGGTGGGCAGGCATGCCGTCACCCTACAACGGAAGCGATTCACCCTCATGGTTACAAAATCCCTACAACCGGCCATATAGGAGGAGAAGATCATGGGCTTCATCTTTGTTTTTGTCGATAACTTCCATAATATAGAGCATCCTCCCTCGACGAAAGGTAAGCCATGCCTCTAAGACGATCGTTTCTAACCGTCCGATCCCTCGTTCCAATGATATTGGTACTTTCAGCAACTCCGCTCCTGGCAGGTCCTCCGGATACTCTGAAAGGCTCAAACGGATTTGGTGCCTATTCCATTATCCGAACCGATACCTCGTTCTCAGGTACCGTTTGCGCGGGCCAGGTGAAGGTCGATGGGACGTATGATGCTGACTCGGTGTACCTCACGCGCGTGCAGCTCGATTCATCGGATTTTCGAACGCATATCAGCTACTTGCCGGGTGATACTTCATGGAGCAATGCAATCCTTCTCATTTCATCCTTCTGCAAAAATCTTATCGATATTGACCTTGCCCTGAAGCAGAAAGGCGCTCCCTTTCCATCCGGTGAGATTTCGCTGTTGCAGTACGTGGGCGGAACTCCATTATGCATTCCGCCTCCTCCGCCGATCCCGATCAGCGTCCAATGGTATTCGGGAACCCTCAGCGGAGGGCTCGTTGTCACAACGCAGTGCATGATCGTGCTTGTCGGTGCAGTAACGAACTTCTCTTCAACCCTGGTTGAGGACGGAGGAATTCTCGTTTCGGTTACACCACCGAACCCGATTCTACCCGCCCTCAAGAGCAGCGAGCTTGTTATCCGGGGATCGGTTTTTCTCGCCGGCTCGGTCGATGCGGGTTCGGTACTGCTTGACGGCTCAATCTTCGGAGCGACTCTGTACGCCAGCTCTTTGCATACAGGAACACTCGATCTCTCCGACGGGGAAGCGAGTTTTACGGAAGCCGTCACAGCAAACAAAATCGACCTAAGCGGTAATCCGCGCATCAACCTTTCCGGTAACTCGAGTCTCGGCGCCGGCTCGGTCGAAACTCCCAGGTTTGTCTCCAGCGGCTCCTCAACGAGCGTCAGCGGATTGCTCACGACGAACCATCTATCACTCTTCGGCAGTAACTTATCGGCCGGAAGTTTAAGCGTTCCGCTCGTTGATTTGACAGGGAGCAATGCTTCGATCAGCAACACAACATTGCTCGATTCGCTCAGCCTCAATAATTCAGGCTTTTCAGGCGGGCAATCTATGACGGCAATGAAGGTTTTCGGAAACAATTCCCAGCTCAACGGAACGCTGATTCAGGTGAAACAAGGCCCTGCCCTCATCGACCTCGCCTCCTCTCAGATCAGAGCGGGCACACTGGACGCCGACTTTATGTACCTCGACACGTGTTCAACGAGCTTCGAAACTCTCCTCACGAAGCAGACGATTGCAAATAGTTCATCTTTTCAAGGAGGACTACTCAACGCGAGGACGGGACGTTCTCTCTTTTATCTGAATACAGGCTCCGTGGGAGCTTCCCATATCAACGCGGGAACCTACGACGTAAAGGACGTGACGACGACCACACCGTTCATGGAGGGGGATACACTGCTGACGCTGCGCGGCTCGATCCACGACCCGGGTGAAGATTCTCTACGGATTCAGTTCACTCACCGGAGTCTTATCGACAGCACGCTGGTGTATTCGGACATGATCTACGCGTCGCTTGGCCGGGCAGAAGTGACGCAGGGGTCCCGGTTTGAATCGGACCGGCGGGGCGATGGGCCCCGGCAGGAGGAGATCGATTTTCCGGGTGAAGTTGTACATAGATCCACCGGAGCGAGTTACGGTGGATACGGAGGAACGAACGGGAATATGAACATTAACGCATTCACGCCAGCGGACGACCCTGTCGGTGTTCCCGATTTTGCCGTTGAGGATCTCAGGAAGGGGCTTGGCGGGTTTGGATGGACGAATATTCAGCATTCGCTCGGAGGAGTCGGAGGGGGGCGGATTCGAATCGATGCCGTGAGCCTGATCTGGGACGGCTATGCATCGGTGAACGGAGGGGACGCGCAGAGGCCGATCCCGCTCGGCTACAACGGCGGCGGAGGCGGCGGAGGAGGTACGGGAGGAACGATTCACATTGACGTTTCGGGACAACTTTCGGGAACAGGACGCATCGAATCAAACGGAGGCAACGGCGCATATTCATTTGGCGGAGATCTGGCGAATCAAACAGGAAGTGGGGGGAGCGGCGGGAGAATTCGGGTCAATTATGGGACCCTTGATGCATGGAACGGAACGGTTAAGACCTTGGGCGGGCTTGGCGGGACGTTCGATACGGCTTCGATTTCGTTCTACGGCAATTACATCACTCCGTGGATCGACGAGCTGAACAACGGCGGGCCGGGAACGATTTACTGGAAGCAGATCGGCGGGAATGGAAGGATTTTGATCGATGGCGAAGGGGGACCGGGAGGAGTCGGCAGAGTCGACGGCAACTATCCCTTGGACACGGTGGAAGTGCGAGGTGCCCTGGCGGTCACGAGCGGTCTGCAACTCAGGGGATTGAAGCTCACGAGCAGAGGCATCCTCCGCGCCGATAATTCCCGCCTGCGTTTACGCTGGCCTCCCCCGCGGGTCTACGGCATCTCCAGCCTTTTTTATCTGCTCCACATGAGCAGCAACCAGGCTATCTATCCGATCTGGGTGTGGCAGGATTCGCTTCGCGAAAAACTGACAATCAATCTCACGAACGATGTTTTCGTGGATTCAACAAGCCGGCTCGATCTCACCGGACAGGGAGGGTACGGTCAGGATCAATATGATTTTGTGGGAGGTGCGTATGCAAACCGCGCTGGCGGGTCGTACGGAGGGTTTGGAGGATGGGGACGCTTGGCGAACGAACATGAGATGGGAAAACCGAATGCAGTCTACGGTGATCCGCTCAGGCCCGAAGAAGTTGGAGAAGGAGGGTATGGCGGACGTACGTATGTAAATACGTGGCACACGGTGACCGCATTAGGAGGAGCTGGCGGCGGCGCTCTTCGTCTGACTGCCGGAGGGACGGTTCAGGTCGATGGAACGATTGTGTCGGACGGCGGACGGGGCCAGGAAGATACCGCGGCTCCTGACGGTCAGGGAACGGGGGGAGGATCGGGTGGGAGCATTTGGATCACTGCGGGATCGCTGGCCGGGTCGGGAATCGTGAGCGCATCGGGCGGCGACGGATCGTACGAGGATTACTATAAGCTTTGGGGCGGTGGTGGCGGCGGTGGAAGGATAAGGCTCGATTACGGTACGAAGTCGGCATGGAGCGGAGACGTCAAAACATTTGGCGGGCGAGGAGGTCAGTTTGACTCTTCACATGTGGGATTGATTCCATGGAGAAATCCGCGGATGCACGGAGGAGCGGGGACGGTGTACTGGAATGGGCCGGGGTTGCCGACGCTGGAAATTCGGAACTTCGCACACGACTCCGGTACTGCGGCGTTTACGGGCACTTTTCCCGGCGTGGAACTTATTATACGAAATGCTCTGGTTGCAACAACAGGATTGGGAGTGAAGACTCTCGCAATGGATGATCACGCCATCCTTACGGGGAACGACAACAGGACAACGCTCTATGCATTCCCGGAATTCTTCAGCTTTCCGAACAGATTTCCGGTGTGGACACCAAAGGCCGAGAACTTCGTCGCAATCGATGCTGAGGAAAACCTTTCTATCGATGCAACGAGCAGGATCGATGTTTCGGGACTTGGAGGATTCAGTCGCGAAGATTATGAACCGTCACACGGGGCGGTCCAAAATACCGCAGGGGGTTCATATGGAGGTGCCGGAGGTACAGGACGGATCAACACATATGTTGGCCTTCCCTCTTCAACGTACGGGGATTCGACCTGGCCGGTATCAGCGGGCCTTGGCGGTTTTGGAGACGAGGCATTGCTCGCGTCCGGCTACCCGTACAATCAATGCGGAGCAGCAGGATCGGGCGGAGGAGCGCTGAGAATATCCGTGGGCGGAATTCTTGACCTTCAGGGAAGCATCCGTTCGATCGGGCTCTCGGGAACCCCTCCGAGCGTCTGCGTGCCTCCGAACGGCGGCGCGCCTTCCGGGGGGGCCGGAGGAAGCGTTTTTCTCGCCGCTGGACAGATCATAGGCTCAGGGGTCATTGACGCTTCCGGAGGCTACGGGGCGTTCGTTCCTTCCTCCGGATGGGGCGGAGGCGGAGGAGGTGGAAGGATTGCTGTCTATGGTACGCTTGCTTCGTTCTCCGGAACGATGAGAGCAAATGGAGGTCTCGGTGGAGCGGGCAGCGGCGTTGATTCGCTTGTGTACAAAGGCCAACCCGGCACAATCGTCACTGGTTCAGTACCGGCCGACGCGGCGGTCCCCTTCTCGGTAATCTCCACCTCGGTTGCGCATGGCGACACGGGAGTTTCACGCTCAAACCCTCTGCGCTTTGTGTTCAATAAACCGGCGAGGGTTTCATCGATTCAGGTAAGTATCGCCCCCGACCCGGGAGGTCTGGTTGTTCGTGGAAATTTCTCAGGCGATTCTCTCTGGCTGGACCATTCTCCGCTTGCTGACAAAACAGTTTACAGTGTGAGATTCGTTCAGCTCAGAAGCATGTTCGGGGATACGCTTGGGGCCGGTTCTCCGCGCCAGTGGACCTTTTCAACGGAAGGGACGCTCACGAGTGTTGGAGGAGAGGAACTTGTGCCTCTTGAGTTTGCATTGTATCAGAATTATCCAAACCCGTTCAACCCCGTCACCACGATCAATTTTACTCTTGAAAAAGAGGACCGAGTCCGGTTGCGCATTTACAACGTTCTCGGAGAGCTGATCGCCACGCTTGTCGATGAAGTCCGTTTACCCGGGAAAGTTCACCGCGTCTCTTTTGATGCCGCCCGCTTGCCTTCAGGGCTCTACTTTGGCCGGTTGGAATCGGATGGAAGGCAACTGGTTCGGAAGATGCTGCTTGTGAAGTAGCGTAGCTGAAATGATTGATCGGGGGCGAATTGCAACATGGGGCATGTTTGTTTTCTGTAGGGAAGTATGCCTGCCTGCTGGTAGGCAGGGCCATACGCCCCTACCAAGCGATTCGCCCCACGACATCGCATCATCCGGTTCCAGATCGCATTCCTTGGATATCGCACCAACAAAAAAGCCCGTCCAACATCGGATGGGCTCTTGTTTACAGCCGGAGAGTCGAGCTCTTTAACGCGGGTCGCTCGAAGATTGGAGATATAGTGGTGTTGAGCCCGACCAATCGAATTTTGCTTTGCCGGTAGTATTGGTATAGGGCGGTATGACATATCCCGGAGTCACGCTAAACTGGAAGGATCCATTCTGGATGCTCACGACGGCTGGCTGCGAGCCCG
>CAYIBG010000151.1:0-2234 GCA_964361365.1 uncultured Ignavibacteriaceae bacterium
TTCAAACGAGTGAATTACAGTCGGAGGGTCTCAAGATGGCAAAGAAGAATCTAACCTGCAACAGCGCGGGAATTATTCCTGGGAAGACAGCCGTCCGCTTTCGCTCTCGACCCAAGCACAAACCGTGTCGATTTCAGCCTGTGTAAGACGGGCGCTCGGGTGCATGGTCAGATAAATCGGGAGCGGCATTGTTTGCTGGTTCACATTCATGCAAATCTGGTCGAGCTTCGAGATAACCCGGAGCGTCTTATACTTGTTCCATTCCGTAAAATTCATTTCGCCACGGCCTTTGTGAACGTCGCGGGCCACAAGCCAGGAAGTCGGTGCAATGTAGCTATACCAAGGCCACACTGTTTTGTTGCTGTGGCAATCATAGCAGGATCGTTCGATAATCGTCGAAATATGAGGAGGGACCTTGAGAAGCGCCTGAATCGTCTGCGATTCATCCACGGGAGGGTTTGTTCGGTCGGGCTGTACAACCTGCATGCCGAGGAAGATTACGCCGACTGCAATCGCAGCCCACTTGAGGTATTTTTTCATCCAGAAAAATCTCCTGATAGGGTGAACAAGGCGCCACCAATAAGGTGAATAAAGTTGGTTTTATCAAGAATCAGGGGTGCGGGGCGACTACTTTTTGAGCCTGATATCCTTTACAGTCCTCCAGATTCCGTCCACGTCACGTTGTAACTTTTGGATAACCCCAAAGGTTCCAAGTTTCCGGGATTTTTCTATTACCTCTTCCGTGAGAAACGGGTCTCCCTCAAATTCCAGCTCATCGTATTGCTCGGAATAACCCTTCCCGGAAATCACATAGTGAATGTGTGCAGGATTGCGGCTTTGCGGATACGAGGCCGGTCTGATCGTGCGGTATTCGTAACGGCCTTCTTCGTTGGTCAACATCGTGCCATTCAACCGGGGTTTTTGCGAACTGGTGATCCCGGGGTTGTAGTATCCTTTTGCATCAGTATGATAGACATGGACGCGGATTCCTTCGACAGGCGTCTTTCCGTCCGGGGCAAAAACCCGGCCTGTGGCAATCATCGACTCACCCGTTTCATCCTTTGATGTGATGACGATTTTCCAAGGAGAGAACACAGCTGAAACGGCGCTCAACATGAGTGTTGCGACGATAGCGATGGATTTCATGAACCACCATAAGCTTAAAGTGAGAGAATTGTCATTGAGATACGGTCAGATACCAAACGTCGTCACTTGGGTCTTCCGACTTTCCGCTTTTTCCTCCATACATCCACAACTTATTCCTGAATACCACGGTAGTACCGGGCGCTCGAGGGGACCAGGGGGCGTGTTGAGCGAGTTGTTTCCAGTCTTTTCCATTCTCTGAAGACCAAACATCATTGAGATCCTCTCCTCCAAAAACCCAAAGAAGGCCGTTAAAGACCGCGGAGCCGCGGGCGTATCGTTCCTTCCAGGATGCATGCTCTGTTGCCGTCGTCCAAGCCCGACCGTCCTCTGAATACCACACAGTATTCCGTCCGGGTGCGCCGATCATCCAAAGTTTTCCGGCAAATACGTGGGCGGGTATCGACGTGCTGAAAAACGTAAGGGAAAATTTTGTTGACCAGGGAGCCTCCGCCGTGACGCGTTCCCAAGCGATTCCGTCCTTAGAGGACCAGACGTCAGCGAGTGAGTGTGTCGGTAAGGCGTTCTTTTGTCCGGAACTCTCAGCTCCTCCGACGACCCACAGTTTTCCGCTATGGACCAGGACGGCATGTCCCCGCCGTTCGCTCCAGGGGGCTTTTGTCGTGACAAGCGTCCAATGGAGACCATCCGGAGAAGACCATATATCATTCGAAAATCGCTCCCATGATTTCATTCCGCCCATGATCCAAATCTTCCCGCCAAAGACAGTATGCGCTGAACCATAGCGTTGACCCCACTGGCCATCGTGTCCGTGTCTCGTCCAATGTACTCCGTCGGATGATGTCCATGTGAAGTTCCTTCCGATCATCAACAATGTGTCGTTGAAGACCACAGCAGCAACGTGGATGTTTGGCCAGCCGTCCCCCGTCCAATCCTCTTCTTGACGGCCTTTTCCCTGCTCGATCGCTCGTACCCATTCGTAGCGGGCAGCCGCCTCCTCATTTGATGGCAGGGTGTCAACCGGTTTGTTTACACGGAAAAAGAAGAGAAGTGTCAAGAAAACAATTGATGGGCTCATTTTTCATTTCACTGGTTCAGAGCAACGCTGCGCGTCCGAACAGCATTGATGC
>CAYIBG010000151.1:2334-5475 GCA_964361365.1 uncultured Ignavibacteriaceae bacterium
TGTGCCTTCCGCAGTCACAGTCATCCAGCGGATGTTGCGGAATCTGTCACCGGCAATCGTTGTGACCGCTCCTCCAGGAGAACGTATTCGAATGAAACTCGAATCTCCCCGATCGGCCCAATACATGTTGCCGTGTCGGTCGTGAACGAAGTGAAAATCGTCGTAGTCGTCGAGGAAGCCCTGGCGGGTGGGGACAATGTCGGACAGTGTTCCGTTTGCGCTCAGGCGCCACACACGGTGTCCCCATTTTTTCGTTGCATCGCCTTCGTACCATAAATGTTCGCCGTAAAGGTTGTCCTGAGGGTCGATGTAAAGCTCGTGTGTATGCACGTTTCGAATTGCGATGCTTTTTGTGCCGTCCGGGGTGAGTTTCCAAACATGTTTGAGATCGGTGTAGTAAACGTTCCCTTGGGAGTCCATCACGATGCCGACACCGGGATGAGCGAAAGCTGGGGAAGCACTCGCCAGCAGGAGAAAAAAATCGGACTTTTCATGGTCTGGACATCATGGAGTCATCATATTTTGAAGGTAAGATACCTCAAATCCACCGATGGTTTGAACGAGAAGCAGGCATTCGAGTGTACAAGAAACTTCAAGTTCCTGCGTGTTCAGACCTATGGAAATTCGGCTTCTGAATACGTAAATATCTCTTCTATCAGTTTCGAAAACAGCAGACTTATTTTGAAGGCGAGAGGAAGGCTGGGGTCATATTTTTCCGTTTCGATTGCATTGACCGTTTGACGGGAAACGTCGAGTTTTTTGGCGAGGGTTGCCTGCGACAATCCACGTTCAGCCCGTAGCACTCGGAGTCGGTTCTTCATTGCTCTCCGTATTATGAATGACAAGTAAGCTTGATATATAATATGCAGGTGTGTTCTTAATGTCAAGTTTATTTTACACTAAGCTACAAATCGCTTTTTTAGAATATTTTCGCACGTTTTTGAGCAAATGGCACGGGAAGACAAGGAAATGGGAAGGAAAAGACGGGTTCAAATCAGACCCAGAGCCTAAAGGGACTTAGGCATCCGGGTCTTTTGTCGAAGGGCCTCGCTGAAGCATATAGGGAACTCGCCTATTCTTACATCTTTTTCTGCAGGCCTGCCGCCACCTTTTCCACCCCTCGCCACACGCGTAGCAGGTTCCCGCCCCACAGTTTTGCGATATCCTGTTCCGAATACCCGCGGCGCACGAGTTCCAGCGTTACGTTGAACGTCTCTGCTGCATTGTTCCAACCCGTAATTCCGCCCCCGCCGTCGAAGTCAGAACTGATGCCCACATGGTCAACTCCGATTAATCTCACCGCATGCTCGATGTGATTCGTAAAGTCCTGCACGGTTACAGGAGGCAGGGGAAAATTGGCGTCGACTTCGCGCATGCGTTCAATGAATTTGGCGATCTGTTCTTCGGAGAAGGATTGAGCGCCACGACGGAAGCCTCCTCCGCGACCAGCTCTCGCTTCAGGTAAACCGAATTCTTTCCGCACAACGTTGATAGCTTCCTGGCGTTCGGGAGGCACAGGGCGTGTCTTTACGAATTCTCCGAGCGCAACGCATTGGACCACGCCGCCGTTCTTCTTGAGGGCCAACAGAGTTTCGTCGTCCAGGTTTCGGGCGTTGTCATTGATTGCACGGGCACCCGAATGCGACGCAATCACCGGTGCTTTGGAAAGACTCATGGCGTCGAGCGCTGATTTTTTCGAGATGTGCGACACGTCCACCATAATGCCGACCCGGTTCATTTCAGCGATGACCTGCTTGCCGAATTCGCTCACGCCGTGGTGTTCCTCTTCCGCCTCGCCTTCGCCCGGATTTGCGGAGTCGCAAATATCGTTGTGGCGGTTGTGCGAAAGCGTGATGTAGCGGCCGCCCCGCTGATGGAATTCCTTGAGCTTGCCCAGGTCCTTGCCGATGGGCCAGCCGTTTTCGATGCCGATACATGCCACAAGTTTTCCGCTTTTGTTGATCCGCACGACGTCGTCGGCAGTGTAGGCAAGCTCGATTTTGTCCGGATACATCTTTTCCGTCATTCGGTGAATCGCGTCAAACTTTGTGACTGCCTGCTTGTAAGCAGAGTCGTATCCGGCAGGAGTTCGGTCCCCCTGGCCAACATACACAATGAAAAACCCGGCCTTCAGCCCGCCTTCTTTCATCTTGCCAAGCGTGACTTGGCGTTTGTTTTCAGGGCTTCCCGGGTCATCCTTCTCTGTGGCAAAGTTGGACGAAATGTCGTCATGGGTATCAATTGTGATAACCCGGTCGTGGATGGCACGCGCCCTGGCGATCAGTTCGTCTTCTTTTTGCTTGTCCGTCGGTTGCTGTGCGAAGAGCGGAATGGCGAGGAATGCCATCAAAGCGGCGGAGAGGGCGCTTTTTTTCATTGTGTTTCTCCTGGTTGAACGGTGAGAATTTCTGATCTGGCAATCTGGCTCTCAACATACCTATTCAACTTCGCCAAATCAAGCCTAGACCGTGGATTTTGAAGCAGGGGGAGGAGAGCAAGTGATCCTTCCGAAGTCTACATCAGAATTCTGTTGAGGCTTCGGAAGTCTTTCCGGGAAAACCTTCGGAAGGGCTAGAACAACCGTTTGAGCGAAAAGCTTCTTGCCGCAAACTCGTTCAACCAATCTTCGAGCATATTCTTATCGAGACGAAGAATACCCTCTTTGGTTACCTGCTTTGGAGGAGGAATGAGCGTTGCAAAACGGTCATACACGCTTTCCCGTGCCGGTTCATCCACGCGCTGGAGGATGTGCCATAAGGTAATAGCATCAGCATTCCCGGCGATTTTCAGAATGGAATCCACCGCATTCGGGCCGTCTTTTTCGAAGTCGAATTGCCGCAACGCTTTCCGCATGACCTCTGAAGAAAGGTCAGAATACGGCGTTCCGGGACCAAAGCCCCGCCGGGTCTCGCACATCGCACCGGTCGGCACAAAAGATTCCTTTCCGTCAAACTCCAAAGATACCTCCCCGCTTGTGACGTGAATGGTGCCGTTGCCGGACTCGTTCACAAAGAGGTCATACGAGCAGCCAAGGTCTACCGCCGTGCCGGAGGGCGTTTCGACGATAAAAATGCGCGGTGGGGCAGAAACCCAGGCGGACATTCGTCCTTGAGTCATCTCGAGCCTGTGCTCTGTTTCCCG
>CAYIBG010000152.1:0-5449 GCA_964361365.1 uncultured Ignavibacteriaceae bacterium
TCCGACGGACTTGTTGTTGCAGCGACGCACGGGAACGGAGTTTTCAGCGCGAACGTTGTTACTTCCGTTCCTCAAATTGTTTCACAACAGCCGAGCGCGTTTACGCTGGAACCAAATTATCCCAACCCTTTCAACCCCTCAACGCGCATTCGCTACACGCTTTCCGAACGTGGGAGAGCACGGCTGAGCATTTACGATGCGTCCGGCAAGCAAGTTGCTCTGCTCGTCGATCAGGAACATCCGGCCGGCACGTATGAAACAAATTGGGATGCTCGCACAAATGCCGGAGCCACGGTTTCTTCGGGCATCTATTTTGCCCGTCTGGAACAGGGAAGACTTTCCAAAACGCAGAAGCTGGTTTTCATAAAATAAAGGACACTACAAAAATACTTGTTCACGCTGAGCGCAACGGAGCGAAGGCAAATGCGTTGAGTGAAGGCGAAGCGTGCTTTGGAATATCCGGCTGAGAGCAGTCCTCGATTTCGTGTCGAGGAAAAGCTCATAGCACTGCGCTCGGACTGAGCTATATTTTTCTGAGAGGCAGCATTACAGTAAATAGTGAAACTGTTCGAGCAAAATATGCTATTGATGGGTTTAGTGATTCTGCTCGGGGGTTGCGCACGCCCTGCGCTGACAGATCGGGAAATGGCGAAACTCGACCCGCCGCTTCAGAGACTCATCGTTGGGGAAGCAGTTGTTGAAGGCGATTTTGATGTGTCGAACCGTCCCGGCGGCGAGAAAGAGTACGGCGTGATCATTCGCTCGTCAAATCCTGAAGAACTGAAGTCCGCAGGAATTCCCATCAACACCGTTATGGGGGATGTGATTACAGCGCGCTTAACGATCAGTGAACTGAAGAAAGTTCTGACGATCCCCTCGGTTCGCGCGTTGCAGAATAGGTCGAAGAACTATCCTCAATGAAGGGAACCTCGATGAAATCGCTGTCACGACTGGTCCTGGTGATTCTTCTCGCAGCTTTTTCGCTTTCTGCGCAAACGCTGAACGAACAGCAATGGCAAAAGCTCCATCCTGAGTTTCAATCGATTGTTTCTGAGTCCGCTCCGACAGGTCTTTTGAAATCTTCCGCCGCAGGGCGCACCTCATCCGGACAGAACAGGGAAGGTGTGGCCCTTTATGATGCCATCATCTATACAAATGATGCTGCTTCGGTTCGGGCTTCTGGCGTTCATGTAAATTCATCGTGGCCCGGCTTCGTGACAGCGCAGGTAACGGCGGGAGATCTCTTGAGCCTGGCTGCTCTTGCTCCGGTCAGTTATCTCGACCCGGGTTCGACCAACTACCTGCAAACAGACGTGAGTGTGCCGGAGATCGGAGTCACACTCCTCCACCAGGGATTTGTGAATGCGACGCCTTATCGCGGACTCGGCACAATTGTTCTGATTTATGATACGGGGATAGACTGGAGCCACATCGACTTCAGAAGTCTGGCGAATTGGACGCAAACGAGGATACTCTATATTTGGGACCAAACCCTCACCGCAATTTCAGGTGAAAGCCCCCCGTCGGGGTTTTCTTACGGTGTCGAATACACGAAAGCACAGATTGATGATGAGAACGATGGCACGCCGACTCTTGCTGTTCGTGAAAGGGACATCAACGGCCATGGAACGCATGTAGCTGGCACAGCAGCTGGGAGCGGTTTAACACTCAACAAATATACCGGCGTCGCGCCGCAGGCAGATATCATCATTGTCAAAGGTGGCGACGGGTCTTTTAGCGAGACCAGAATGATTGAAGGCCTCACCTATGCGCAGAACAAAGCTGCTTCCCTCGGCAAACCGATCGTTGTGAACTGGAGCATCGGCGGTCAAAGCGGCCCGCACGACGGCACACGCGCATATGAGGTGGCCGTGAACAATTTTGTTTCCACTCCGGGTCGCGTTGTGTGCATCGCAGCCGGAAACGACGGGGCCAACCTCATCCACTTCGGCGGGAGCATTTCGACTAGTGGCTCCAGCGCTGTGACAGTGGCCGTTCCAACATACACACCTGTATCCGGCTCCGGCAACGACAGATTCATCCTTGAAATCTGGTTTAACAATAATGCAACGGTGACTTCAGCGGTTACGTTCAACGGCTCACCGACAAGCCCGTCCAACGGATCGGTCTCGCTGAGTAACGCAATCAGTAGTTTGAACTTCAACCGTAATGTCTCACTGGATGTTTCAGATGCGGCCGGGACGGCGCCGGCAGTTGGAACTTGGACCGTAACGCTTTCAAACCCTTCGTCCAACATTACGTTTGACGCCTGGCTTTCTTTTCGAACCATGGGAGCAACCTTGAATGGGGCTGACAATAATAAGAGTGTTTCAATGCCTGCAACAGCGCAAGGTGCCATTACCGTGGGTTCGTATGTGACGAAGTGGAGATGGCCGACCTACGATGGCCGGACTTTTATCTATAATGGAAACGATCGGACCAAGAATATTTCGACCTTCAGCGGAATTGGCCCAACGGGAGACGGCCGCCAAAAACCTGACCTTGCGGCCCCGGGCCAGGGCATCAGTGCGGCTCTTTCGTCGAGCGTCGACACGAATGGAATTGGGACTGTGATTCAACCAGGAATCAAGCATTACTTGATTCAAGGTACGAGCATGGCGACGCCGCATGTTGCCGGGGTTTCCGCGCTCATGTTGGGTGCCAAGCCCACTCTCACAGCCTCAGAGGTGAAATCCCATCTCACATCGACAGCGCGCACAGACGCGTTTACTACTGGTGTTCCGAACACGACCTGGGGGTACGGCAAGATAGACGCCTACCAGGCAGTTGCGAAGGCTGTGGGAGTCACAACTGGTTCAACCCGGGCGAACCTTACGTATGCAAGCAGTTCGATGTTCTTTATATTTCTCCCGGGAACTGGAACCACTCCAAATCTGAAATTCGCAACGCGATTCACGCCGACTGTTTCCGGCAAAGTGTCCGGGGCTTCATTCACGATGAATAGCGGACCCTCAGCGGTCAAAGGCACTGGAAGTCTGAGGGTGAGTCTGGCACAGAATGCAGCGGGAAGTGTGGCGGGAATACCGGGCACGGCCATCGGTGGAAATGTCACGGTTCCCATCAGCTCATTGACGCCCGGCGGATCGAATTTCGTCGAATTGTCGCCTTTGAATGTGAACGTGGCATCAGGAACGGATTTTCATGTTGTCTGGGAGGTTGTGGGCGGTGCGGGAGATACCCTGCAATTCCTGCTCGATGACGGTACCACCACGCCGACAGACAGGTCCTCTTCCTATCGGGTTGGTGTTAACGGGTTGGGTTGGTATAATCGAGCCGACGCAAACTATGCCGCAGGAAAAACGCCTTCATTTGAGAATTTTCTTATTACCGCTTACATCGCAGCGACGGTGAGCGATGTCGAGCTCGTTTCAGCAGAGATTCCAAGAGAGTTCATGCTTCACCAGAACTTCCCGAATCCGTTCAACCCTTCGACCAGAATCAGCTACTCCGTTTCAGAGCGCGGAAGAGTCCAACTGCGCGTTTTTGATGTCCTGGGTCGAAACGTGGCGACTCTCGTTGATGCAATGCAGAGTCCGGGAACCTATGAGGCTCAGTGGGACCTCGCAAACGGGTCGCTCCCGATTGCCTCTGGCGTTTACTTCTACCGCCTTGAACAAGGAACTCGCTCGAGAAGTCAGAAAATGGTGCTACTGAAATAACGAGTATCGAAAGGGATGTACAAACCAAAAAAGGCGATCAAGGATCGCCTTTTTTGTTGCAACCCCTCAAGTCTTTTAATACATTTGAGCCGTCAATTCCGCATCTCAAGGAGAGAATCATGAGAATCTTTCGTTCGACGTTGTATTCCCTTTTCCTTCACTCTTTGTTTGTCCTGATCCTGTGGTCACAGGATCTCCGTTACATCGAATACGACACTGATCTCGGTTCCCCATCAATGTTCAAAGCCAGGCGTGACTCCGTTATGGCAAAAATAGGCAGTAACGCGATTGCTGTTTTCTACTCAAACTGGGAACGCATCCGGAATGCCGATGTCGAATACCGATTCCGACAAGATGATAACTTCTACTATTTGACAGGATTCACGGAGCCGGAATCGATTCTTCTCCTTGCTCCCAACGGTGTGACTGTCAGGAATCCTGAGGACACATCAAAGACGATATCGGTAAAAGAAGTGCTGTTTGTCCAGGCCCGCGACCCACTCCGCGAGCAATGGAACGGCAGAAGATACGGTCCGGAGGGTGCGATGAAATTGAGGGGACTGCAGTATGCGACAACCGTAGACCGTTTCCGGCAAGTGTTCCAGCCGGCAATGTTTGGGTCTGGAGCGAGGATCGTTTACATTCCGCCCTTTCCATCAGACTTCACAGGCGCAATGGCTGAGCTTCTCCAGCCAATTCGCAGCATGATCGATGCGTCAAAATCGCGACATAGTCAGACTGAGCTCAGAGACCCCAGCCCTATGGTCTACGCAACGCGGATTGTCAAATCCGCCGAGGAAATCGCTTTATTGACGAAGGCGACGCAAATCAGTGTGGCTGCCCACAACCAGGCGATGATGTCCTGCCAGCCGGGTATGTACGAATACGAACTGCAGGCGGTGTACGAATACGTGTACCGGAAAATGGGGTCAGAGTATCCGGGATATCCGTGCATCGTCGGTGCGGGGGAAAATTCCATCGTACTGCACTACAACACGAACCGCAGGCAAATCAAGGAAGGTGATATCGTTCTGGCCGATTGTGCGGCCGAGTATCATGGGTATTCGAGCGATGTCACGAGAACCTATCCTGCCAACGGGAAATTCTCTGCGCCACAGAAAAAGATCTATCAAATCGTGCTGGATGCCCAGAACGCCTCCATCGCCATGATGAAACCCGGCGTGGCCTGGCGCGATGTTCAGGCAAAAGCAAACGAAGTGATCGAGGATGGACTGCTCAAGCTTGGACTCATCAAAGAAAAGGGAAAGCAGGAACATCGCCGGTTCTTTATTCACGGACTTGGCCATCCGGTGGGACTGAACGTGCATGATGTTGGGGCGCCAATTCTCCAGCCGGGAATGGCTTACACGGTCGAACCCGGCATCTATATCGGTGAGAGTGCGGCGGGGGTGGACCCCATGTATCACAACATCGGAGTTCGCATAGAAGACGTCGTGCTTGTCACGCCAGAGGGGAATAGGATACTTTCAGCAGATGCTCCGCGTGAAATGGCCGAGATTGAGGCCATGATGGCAAAGAAGGGAATAGGTAACCAGCCGTTGAAATAAAAAATCCCTTCCGGATTTCCGAAAGGGATGGTCAACCGTCGAGACTCGAGGTGCGTTAAACTTCTTCCATTGCAGTTCTTTGGGCTCGGCGAATGGCCTTCGCAAGCTTCATTCTCTTTTTTACCGAAGGCTTGGTAAAGAAAGCGCGTTTCTTCACTTCTTTGAGAATCCCGGAGCGTTCGTATTTCTTTTTAAACCGCC
>CAYIBG010000153.1:0-5431 GCA_964361365.1 uncultured Ignavibacteriaceae bacterium
ATTTTCGAACCTGCCGTGGTGGCTGGCTTCCACGATCATGTATGGTTGTTCCTTCGGGTTGTTCATGCTGGCCAGCTCCTCGCCGCATTTTCCATTATATCACCCGATCCTAGTCTTCGCTGTTGGTCTCGTCATCGTGGAGTTGCTGAAAAGAAATAATTCAGCGGGTTCAGGCCCATCGTTTACAAAAACGGCCACAGTTTTCATGCTTTTATCTTTTGTCGTAGCCATGCCGGTTCTTGATCTTCGAATCCACGAAAAGGAACGCCAGCAGGTTCGAACCCTGGCGGACACTTTTCTTCGCCCGGTGGACAGCTGGCTCTCATTTGTCCTGACAGAGGGTTTGAGAACGGTCAGAGACCAGTTCCAGGCTTCCTTGTTCGACCCACTGGAAGACAGGAATAACTCCATGGCATTTTCACTCTGGGCCCGAACGTTGATGAGTCACGAGGGGTTTAATTCGGGCGTGATCGTCTATGCACCGGATGGGAAAGAGCTGAGCCGTTTTTCCGTCGGCATGACGACCTTTGAACAAAAAGAGCTGCTCAAGAAGCTGTTTGACGGAGAGGAAGAAACTGTTCAAGTGATTGAGAGAGTTGAATCCGGCGCGAAGGAAAAATCGTACGGGCTGTGGAGCTCGCAGAGGGATGAAAACAACCGCCCTCTTGGAAGTGTGGCGTTGATGTTGTCTGCAAGTCAAGGGGCGCTCTTCCGGGGTGAAGCGATTGAAGCCATTCGACCCGTTTCCCTGTCGGCTTTTGAAAGCTCTTTCAGGGAAGTGGCTGTTTCAGAATTTCGTCGCGGTAAGCTCGTATCGACGACCATGAACGATTGGTATGGATCGATGCCCCTCCCGGAAGATGTGGCGGACCGGATGGCAAAGGAAAAGACCAGTTATGTTTGGAAAACCGAAATCGTGGGGTCCAGAGAATTCGAGTCCCTGTACGCGGCGCCGGAAGGTCCCGATGGGCGGATTATGGTGGTCAGCCTCGAGAATCTTGACCTCCGCTGGCACCTGCTCAATGTTTTAAAAGCGTTTATGATTTATGCCGCCTTGCTAATAGGCCTGGCTGTCGTGAATTGGCTTTTGGCCAAACGAATATCAGAAGTCACGGCGATCGGGTTCCGGGGGAAATTGGTATCGGCATTCGGGATCCTCGGAATGATCCCGCTTTTCCTTCTTGGTTACTATAACAGGGAAGTGGCGTCTGAACGGCTGCAAGAGAATATCACGCGTACTCTGTCCTCGGACCTTGAATTGGTGGAGCAAAGAATTCTCGGTGCGATTTTGGATGAGGAGGATTTCCAGCGAGGTGTAAACAGTGATTTCTGCGAAGTCATCGCGGCAGAAATCGGCGTCGATTTTGCGGTGTTTCGTCGGTCGGAACTATTGTCGAGCAGCCGGCCGGAGCTCTATCAGTCCAAGATCCTTGATTCACGGCTTCCGGGCCGGGCATTTGCGAACGTTGTTCTCCTGGAAAAGGCGCTCTATGTTGAGTCGGAAACTGTCGGGGAAGTTGAGTATGCAGTTGGGTACAAACCCGTTTTCTTCGAGAAGAAGTTCGCAGGCGTCATCGCAGTTCCGACACTCTACCGTCAGCGTGAAATCGAAGAAGAGCTGGCTCAGCGGAATGCTTTTGTCTTCGGAGTCTATGCGCTGGTTTTTGGACTGGTCCTGGTGATGAGCTTTGTTGTTGCAAACCGACTCTCACGGCCGATTCGGGAACTTACAAAAGCCGCTGATGAAGTCGGAAAAGGGAACCTGGGTGTGTCGCTTAAGCCTACGTCTTCCGATGAAGTGGGAAACCTGACAAGAACGTTTAATGAAATGGTCCGGGAGTTGAAAACAAGCAGGGAAGAACAGAAACGGTCAGAGCGAGAAATGGCCTGGAAGGAAATGGCGAAGCAAGTGGCGCACGAAATAAAGAACCCGTTGACTCCCATGAGATTGTCGGTTCAACACCTGCGACAGGTTTTTAAGGAAAAAGCGCGTAATCGGGAATCAATTCTTCAACAGGTTTCCAAGATATTAATAGACCAAATCGATGCCCTTTCAAGGATCGCGACGGAATTCTCACGATTCGCGAAAATGCCCGAAAGGAAGTTTGAGCGAGTCGATATTCAAGAACTGCTTGGAGAAAGCGTCCACCTCTTCAGAGATGTCCGTGGAATTGAATTTCGCACAAAATTTTCCGATACTCCAATCCACCTCGTTGCGGACAAAGACGAACTGCGCAGGGTGTTTATCAATATTCTTCGGAACGGAGTCCAAGCGATGGAACGCGGTGGAGTGATCACCGTGGAATCGAGCGTCGAGTCCAATCGCTGTGTCGTGAGAATATCCGATACAGGGATAGGAATCCCTCACGAAACGGGTTCCAGGGTATTTGAACCGAATTTTTCCACAAAAACTGACGGCATGGGTTTGGGGCTTGCCATTTCTCGGAGCGCAATTCAAGATCTCGGCGGGACGATTACCTACCAAAGCGTTCCTGGCAAAGGAACGACTTTTGAGATCAGCCTTCCCGTATGACCTCTTTTACTGCTGAATTGCCAACTCTCGTGTCTCGACGATTCGACCAACTCGGCGGAGTCCGATTTGGCTTTAGTTCCCGGCAGGGGGGCAGAAGCCCTTTTCCTTTGGGAATGAACCTGAGCTTCAACGTTGGCGACTCGCATGAGAACGTTGTTGAGAATAGAATACGATTTTTTCGTTCGCTGGGAATCGATGAAAGCCGGGTCGCTTTTCCCCTCCAATGTCATTCGGCCCGCGTGGTTCGCGTGCGGTTGGCTGGTTCATACGACTCATGCGATGCATTGATCACCAATGATCCGCAATTGTTTCTTGCAGTCACGGTGGCAGATTGTGTTCCACTTTTCTTCTACGATCCGATTGTAAAAGCGGTCGCATCTGTTCATGCAGGATGGCGAGGCGCCTCGTTGAAAATTGTTCCTGCAGCGGTGGAAGCCATGAGGGTCGAGTTCAATTCCAGGGCCTCAAACCTGATTGCTTTTGTCGGTCCGTCTGCCCGAGTGTGTTGCTACGAAGTGGGCGGCGCCGTAGCCGAAAAATTTGATGCACGTTTCACCGTTCAACAAAAAGGAAAGTTGTTTCTTGACCTCAAGGGGGTCATTCATGGTCAACTGAGGGCCAACGGGATCATGGAGGAGAACATTGAAATGAGTGATTTGTGCACAATGTGTAACGCGGACCTTTTTCACTCGTACAGACGGGACAAGGAACGATCCGGTCGAATGATGGGAGTTATTGGACTGACATAATTATGTGTGGCATTGTTGGATACATAGGTCCAAAAGACACGCTGCCGATCCTGATTGAAGGGCTCAAGCGTCTGGAGTACCGGGGTTATGACTCAGCCGGAATTGCTCTTTCCAGCAACGGCAAAATCCTTGTTCGAAAAAAAGCGGGAAAAGTAGCAGACCTTGTGGCGGACCTCAAGAAATCGAATGGACTGCCGCAGGCTCATCTTGGCATGGGGCATACACGTTGGGCTACTCATGGTGAACCGAATGATATCAATGCTCATCCCCATATCGATTGTAAAGGTGAAATTGCCGTAATCCACAACGGCATCATCGAAAACTACCTTGCCATAAAGACCAGACTTGAACAACGAGGACATGTTTTCAAGAGTGAGACTGACACCGAGATTCTCGCTCATTTGATAGAAGAAATCTACAAAACAAAGAAGGACTTGTTTGCTGCTGTGCGCCTTGCTCTCAGGGAGGTGCGAGGCACTTATGGGTTGGTGGTACTTTCAACACATGAGCCGGACAAATTCATCGCGGCGCGGATGGGGAGCCCGCTCATCCTGGGACTTGGGGAAGGTGAAAGCTTTGTTGCTGCTGATGCGGCTGCCATTATTTCCCATACAAGACAGGTTGTGTACCTGAACGATGGTGAGGTGGCGGAAGTCACTGCCCATGGCTTCGAGACAAAGACAATTTATGATGTATCAATCGACAAGGCGATAGAAGAAATTACCTTCGACCTTTCCCAGATCGAGCGGGGCGGCTACGAGCATTTCATGATGAAGGAGATTCACGAGCAGCCGGAGACGATCCGGAATGCGATGAGAGGCCGTTTGCTTGTGGAGGAGGGAAATGTTCGTCTGGGTGGCCTTGAACATGTGAGGGATAAGTTGTTGGATGCAAGGAGGTTCATCATTATTGGCTGCGGAACATCGTGGCATGCGGGGCTGGTCGGCGAATATATGCTCGAACATATAGCCAAGGTGCCAACGGAGGTCGAATACGCTTCGGAATTTCGGTACCGTAGTCCCGTGATCACGAAAAACGATGTTGTTTTCCTGATTAGCCAAAGCGGTGAAACTGCAGATACTTTGGCGGCTTTGCGCGAGGCGAAAGCAAAAGGAGCCACGGTGCTTGGCATCGTAAACGTTGTCGGGAGCAGTATTCCGAGAGAATCCCAGGGAGGTGTGTACGTGCACGCCGGGCCGGAGATCGGAGTCGCTTCCACGAAGGCTTTCACGTCTCAGCTAACCACGCTCGCCCTGATAACGCTCATGATTGCGAGGGAGAAGGGGATGAAGAAGGAGGAAGCCGTTGTTCTCACGAGAGAACTTGACGCCATTCCTGGAAAAGTTTCTCAGATATTCAAGAATGTAGAGCCCATTCGGGCTCTTGCGAGGGAATTCAGGGATTCAAAAAATTTCCTTTTCCTTGGACGAGGGGCGAATTTCCCCGTTGCGCTGGAAGGGGCTCTCAAATTGAAGGAAATCTCGTACATTCATGCCGAAGGCTATCCTGCGGCGGAGATGAAACACGGGCCTATTGCGCTTATTGATGAGAAGATGCCCGTGGTGTTCGTGGTCCCGAAGGACTCGATTTATGAGAAGGTCATAAGCAATATTCAGGAGGTTCGGGCAAGAAAGGGGAGAATCATAGCCATCGCAAACGAAGATGACCATGAAATCACTTCGATGGCAGACTATGTGATTCGGGTTCCGCGTACCTACGGTTTCTTCGGGCCCATACTGAACGTCATTCCTCTGCAATTACTCGCATACTACATGGCTGTGGAAAGAGGATGCAACGTTGACCAGCCAAGAAATCTTGCTAAAAGTGTTACTGTTGAATAGCGAGCATTGCATCTTTTTTAAATGTTGTTATTTTTACATCTGCGACATTCGCTATCGGGAGGGACAAACACGTGAATGACAGTCTTCGATTTGCGTCCACGGATTGGGCGCTGATTCTTGGGGCCTCGAGTGGATTTGGCGGCGCAACGGCCGTCGCGCTTGCGAAGCACGGCATGAACATCTGCGGTGTTCACCTTGACCGGGCCGCCACCATTCCAAATGCTGAGAAAATCAAGGCCGAAGTGGAGAAGGCCGGAGTCAAAGCTCTTTTTTCTAACGTGAACGCAGCCGATGAGGATAAAAGGAAC
>CAYIBG010000154.1:0-5398 GCA_964361365.1 uncultured Ignavibacteriaceae bacterium
GTGAACAGAAACAGTGCCAACAGGAGAATGCGAAGTCTTCGTTCCACACAGAATTCCAGAGTTCAGGGTTTTTCACTTGGTGAAGCAAAGGCTTCATCCGTGGAACGTTTCAAAAAATCGCGCACACGGTCCATGTATTGAGTGCGGTCATGGTTCGCCACCAAAGCTCCGGCCATCCGCACCGGGTCGCCGAAGAAAAACCGTTCATAAAGCACTTGCCGGGAGCCAAACGCAGAAAGTGCCGCATCCCAGGCCAACCGGAAGAGAGGAATCCGGTCGTGCGCTTCGGCGCGGGCGGCCTGAAAGTAATTCTTGATCTCCTCGGAGAGAGGTCCCTTCATGTCTTCCCTCGTTGGCATGGCGACAAGTCCGCTTGCGCCGATTTGCTGGACGATTTCAATCATGCGGGGATAGAGCCGGGGAAACAGGTTTCGGGCTGCGTCGAGCGGATCCCAAGCGGGACGCATGGCTCCGTAATCATCAAGTTTCGCATCAGCTTCTGCAGAACGCAGAAAAGCCTTCATCGTTTCCAGGTTCACCCAGATCTCGGCTATTTTTTCCTGGATATGCTGAAAACTTTCGACGGCAATGGTGTGGGTCAAAAGCGAGACCAATCCGAGCAAGAACTCTGTCTTGGCGATATTCTTCACCACAACTTGATGCGACATGTTCACGATCGCTCCGGTGCGGGAATATGCCTCGTTGCACTTTGCGACGTCGCGGTAGAGGAGGACATTCTCCCAGGGAACAAAGACGTCGTCGAAAATAACGACTGCATCCATTTCCTCAAACCGTGAGCCAAGAGGATGGTCGAAGTGAGACCGCCCGTAGTCGACCGTTTCCCGGCATTGGAATTTCAGGCCGGGCGTGTTCGTGGGGAGCGCGAGGCCAAACGCATACGGCGCGTCTTCGTCCTGGTTCTTCAGGAGCGTTGAAGGAAAAACCATGATTTCATCAGAGGCGGGCAGAGTGGCAAGCATCCGGCAACCGCGAATCACGATACCTGCGTCGGTTTCCTCTTTCACCCGCGCGGCAAGATAGGGGTCTGCTTGTTTCGCCGTGTTGACCGAGCGGTTTGCTTGAGGAGTGATCAGCGTGTGCGTGAGACAAAGGTCGTTCTCGCGTACATACTCATAATAGCGCCGGGCGTTTTCGCCGAATTTCGGCCCCTGTTGTGCGAGGAAATCTGAGCCGGAGGCATAGGAGGTCATTGCCCGGTTCAAGTAATCCGGCGACCGGCCCATCATCCCAAAGCTCGCATCCGACCAGACTTTCATCATTCTGCTGATGCTGCGCAGTTCTTCTATTGTCTTCGGAATCATGAAAGACCGGCCAACTTTGTTTCCCGATGTGGGGGAATCGAAGAGCATGACATCGGGCTGCTTCCACTGCAAGTCATAGAGCTCAGCAAGACTTTGGACACCATTGCGAAATGCGTGGTGCGTTGTAACGTCTTTGACGCGTTCTCCGGCATAATAGATCTCCGGCGAAACTTCGCGGAGCTTCGCGAGAAGCTGCTCTCCGCGGCGCGCTCCAGAGGCAGTTTTCTTCTTGTCGGACCCGGGTTTCAAAGATTCTGTTTTGACGGCCGATGGTGCCATTATGCCTCCACTAATTCATTTCACACTGCCCATCATGGGGATGGGATGATTACCGAGAGCAACGTGAATCGTTGTGAGTTCTGTGTAAAAGTCGAAACTGTAATGTCCGCCCTCGCGTCCAATGCCGCTGTTCTTCGAGCCGCCGAAGGGGGTTCGCAAGTCCCGGACATTATGGGAGTTGACCCATACCATTCCGCTTTCAATTCCCTGAGCGATCCGGTGACCGCGAGCCATGTTTCCTGTCCACACATAAGCAGCGAGGCCAAATTCGATGTCGTTGGCGATCCTGAGAGCGTCGGCCTCATCTTTGAAGGGGATCACGACGAGGACGGGACCAAAGATCTCTTCCTGCGCTACCCGCATGTCATTGCGAACACCGGTGATGAGGGTGGGCGAAAAATAGTTTCCGTCTGCGAATCCATTTGGTCTGTCGCCGCCGACTTTGACCGTGGCACCTTCCTGGCGGGCGACATCCATGTATGACCGGACTCTTTTCCAGTGCTCCGGGTGAATGAGTGGGCCGACTTCTGTTTGAGAATCATGCGGGTCTCCAACGCGGATATTCCGGACGCGCTCTTCCAGCTTTCGGACGAATTCGTCATGGATGTTTTCCTGGATAAGAAGGCGTGAGCCAGCCGTGCAACGTTCGCCGTTGAGAGAATATACTTGGAAAACCGAACCGTCCAAGGCGCGATCAAAGTCGGCATCGTCAAAAACGATGGTCGGGGATTTGCCGCCGAGCTCCATGGAAAATCTTTTGAGAGTTGCGGCCCCGTTACGGATGATTTCCTTGCCCGTTGTCGTTTCACCCGTGAAAGAAATCAGCTGTACATCCGGGTGAGCGACAAGGGATGCTCCCGCCGTTTCGCCAAAGCCATGCACAAGGTTCAAAACACCCGGAGGCAAATCAGCCTCTTGAATGATGTGAGCAAGTTTGTCCGCCGACATGGGAGACCACTCGGCAGGTTTGAGCACGCAGGTGTTGCCGGCGGCCAGGCAGGGAGCAACTTTCCAGGTTTCCAGCATGAACGGTGTGTTCCATGGCGTGATCAAACCAGCCACGCCGACGGGCCGTCGCACCGTGTAGTTGATGAACTTGCCTTCCACCGGGAAAACCTCACCGGTGATCTTGGTGGACATATCGGCGAAGAAGTAGAAATTCTCTGCAGCGCGGGGAATCGCTCCCTTCTTGATCTGGCTGATGGGAATTCCTGTGTCTTCAATCTCGGCCTCAGCAATGGCGTCTGCATGTTTCTCAATCAGCTGGCCAATCCGTCGAAGATACCCGGCCCGCTCCTCCGCCGCCATACGTGGCCACGGTCCTGAGTCGAAAGCTTTGCGGGCGGACTTCACCGCTTTGTCGATATCGGACGATTCACCGGAGGCAACGTTCGTGATCGGCTTATTGTTTGTCGGGTTCAGCGTGTCAAACGTTTTTCCAGCAGCCGAGGGAACAAACTCGTTGTCTATAAAGTGCTTAATCATTTCATCAACGTCCGTTCTTGAGTTTTTCTGGGTGCACACCCGGGCGAGCGGTCTCACCTTCTGTCACAACCGGATTTTCAAGTGCTCCAATACCTTCGATTTCCAATCGCATGACATCGCCGGGGTGAACATGTGATATCCCCTTGGGTGTGCCTGTCCAAATAAGATCACCGGGCTCCAGGGTCATGATCATGGATATGAATTCGATGAGCTCGGGGATTGGCCGAATCAAGTGAGCGGTATTCCCTTGCTGGCGAAGCTCGTTGTTCACAAGCGCCCGTAAGGTCAGGTTTTCCGGATGAGGAATCTCATCAGCTGTCACAATATAAGGCCCTAATGGTCCAAATGTATCGTATCCCTTTGCTCGCACAGGAGGCCTGTAGAAGTTCTTCACAAAATCCCGCACCGTCACATCGTTGCCGATCGTGTATCCCTTCACATAGTCCAGTGCGTCTTTTGCCTTGATTCTTCGGCAACGTTGACCGATGACAACCACGAGTTCAACTTCATAATGCATGTAGTCTACGCCGGCAGGATACACCACGGGGGAGCCATGTCCGATAAGAGAGCTTGGAGGCTTGAAGAAAAGCGCTGGGTCTTCCGGTGACTTCATGTTCAATTCGTCGGCATGGTCGGCAAAATTCAGGGCCAAACCAATTGCCTTTGAAGGAATGACCGGAGGTAACCAAGTAATGTCGTCCGGCGAATAGGATGTACCGTTTGCTTCCAGCTGACCATTTTTTCCGACGGTGCCTTCATGTACCTTTGAGCCGGAGGAGAATCGAGCCAATTTCATGCCAGAACGTCCTTAAGGAATTTCTCGATATACGGAACAACGGGTGGGTTATCCTGCATCAAAAAAGTATAGTGGTTCCCGCCATCGACTTTCTCATACCGGCAATTCCGTATCTGTTTCACAAGGTTCATGGCTTCAACGACGCTATACACATGGCCCGACTCGCCTGCCAGCCCTTGAGATGGCCGAAGAAACAGCGCGGGACAATGAATGCTCGAAAGGTGAAACCAAACATTTTCCCAGAAATGCATGTCAAGGTCCCGTTCAATTGCGGCCGCGGAAGATTTTGAGCGTACCGAGCCATTATCGAGAACCTCCATTTCCTCACGCAAGCAGTTTTCAAGGGCCATAGTCCATGGCTTGTTCCACGGAACGGAACGCTGTTTCTCTATATACTCATCCATCGAGCCCCACACTTTGTTGAGACGTTGAATTGTCGGATACATAGAGCGAAGCGTTTCTGCTTTGGGGTCGGCGCCTCCATCCATCAGGATGAGTGATTTCACGCGTCCTGGCTGGAGTGAGGCAGTATAGACACTGGTCGTGGCCCCGAAGGAATGGCCTACGAGACTAAATTCTTTGATTCCCAGCGCATCGGCGAACGCAATAATGTCCCGCGCATGATAAGCGAACCCGTATCCTTCGGCGGGCTTGTCGCTATCGCACCGTCCCCGGAGGTCCAGCGAAAGAACTCTATACTTGGATCTCAGACTGGCGGCAAAAGCCGCAAACGTCCCTTTATGCCCAGTGATATGGGGAATGCACAGAAGCGGCCCTCGTTCACCCGGCCAATCGTGGTATGCGAGTGAAACTCCGTTGACAACAGCCCGACGAATTTCGGGAGCAGCCTTGTCACTCATAGTGGTTAACGATCTTTTAAAAGATGATACTGGTTCAAAATTGAGCGAAGTCTCTGTTCATTCTCTTTCGAAAGAGGTGCAAGAGGGAGCCGGACTTCAGGCGAGATTCTGCCCATCATTCCGAGTGCCGTCTTGGCTGGTACGGGGTTGATTTCAATGAAAACCGCGTCGTTTAACGGCATGAGAAAATAATGCAAGTCCTGGGCTTCCTTCCATTTCCCCGTTGCAAACAGGTCGTACAAGCGGGCGACCTCCTTCGGCATAATATTACCGGTTGCGCTCACATAACCGGCTCCTCCGATGGCGAGGATGGGAAAACATAAAAGCTCAATTCCCGAATACACAAGGAAATCGCGCCCGAGCTTTCCGATCAAACGCGTGATGTGAGAAAAATCATGGTTGGCTTCTTTGATGCCGATGATGTTTTTGCAGGATTCCTTCAGCCGGGCCACCGTGTCGATTTCGAGGTTAATGGCGGAGCGGCCAGGAATGTTGTAGAGAATGACGGGAAGGTCAAGGGAGTCGGCAACGGACTTGAAATGCCCGAACAAACCTTCCTGGCTCGGGCGCACATAGTACGGAGTGATGAGCAAGACTGCATCGGCGCCCGCTTGTTGCGCAACCTGTGAGAAATGCAAAGTTTCTTCATGATTGTT
>CAYIBG010000155.1:0-1719 GCA_964361365.1 uncultured Ignavibacteriaceae bacterium
TTGTTAGGCTCGCATTCCTTTGAGGACCCGCGCTCGTACGCGAAATTTGTACGGCAGTTTTTATCGACCAACGAAGTTCACTTTACCGGAACACCGCTGCGTGGAATCCAGACGCTTGGCCTTTTGGAAACCCGAAACCTGAAGTTTGCGAGGGTTTTTATGCTGGATGTGAATGAAGACGTTTTGCCGGGCCACGCCGACCGTTCCGCGAATCTACTCCCGCATCGGGTCAGAGAAGAGCTCGGACTCGAAACATCGTATGATCGTGAAGAACTTCAGGATGCCTACTTTCAGACTCTCATACGTGGGGCAACTGACGTACGGCTTTTTTTTACCGAAAACGGAAAACGGGAAAAAAGCAGATTCATCGAAAAACTGCTGTGGGTACGCCAGAAGCGGGAACGACAGCCCAAGGCGGGCTCCTTTATCAAAACAATCTCGTACAAGCTCTCTTTGAAAAATGAATCTCCTGTACCGATCCCAAAAACGCAGGAAATGGTTGACGACTTGAAGAGTCTCAGCTACTCAGCCACATCCCTTGACTCTTACCTTCAATGTCCCTTGAAGTTTTACTACTCTCATGTCGCCGGATTGCAGGAGAAGGATGAGGTAACGGAGGAAATTGAAGCCCGGGATATCGGGGAGCTGGTTCACGATGTTTTGCTCGATTGGTTCCGGCCGACTCTTGATAAGATTCTGACTCCGCAAACCTTAAGGCAAGAGGATCTCCCGCGGCTGATTGACACGGTCATGCGTAAACGATTCGGCGAATATGAATACGGAACGCTCACGTTGATGAAAATGCAGATTGAAAAACAGCTGTCGCGGTTCCTGACAAATTACCAAATTCCATTCCTGGAAAAGGCTTCCATCAAGGTGACAGGACTTGAAACGAAAGTCGAAGTGGAGCATGAAGAGTTCCTGTTTCGTGTCCGCATGGACCGGATTGAGCATCGCGACGGCGAAGTACACATTCTCGACTACAAAACGAGCGGTGATCCGAATAAGTTAAAGGCAAAAATGGGGAAGCTGGATGTGGACAACCCCTCAACCTGGGCAAAGGCAATAGGTTCATTTCAACTTCCGCTGTATGCCATGCTCTATCAAAAGAGCAACAATGTTGCGGTTGACAAGATCCATCCCGCATTTTTGTTTCTGGGCAAAAGCAAGATGGATGAGTCCATCGAGTCGCCTCTGTTTGAGAAAGATGTGCCACACGATCAGCAACAGAGAAAACTCGAGCGGGTCATCATGAATGTCCTGCAGGAAATTGTGGACGTGAAAGCGCCATTTCGTCCGACGCAGGAAATGGAGGAGCAATGCCCGCGATGTCAGTTCAAGGCGATTTGCGGAACGCAGTGGGTGTCGGGTTGGAACTCTGGCTAGAAACCCGGCCATTTTTGAAGATTTCGCCTTTTTCTATGTGTTCCGCGTCAACGCCCGCCCTCCCATCTCGTTCTACCTTCATCCCCACGCTTCTGAACTCATTTTTGCCCCCTAACGTGAAGGATTGTCCCCCATGAAGCACATCCTGCTCGTTGAAGATGAGGAGAAACTCATCGACATCGTTGCACTCGTCCTGCAAGATGAGGGCTACGATGTTCAGAAATCTCTCACCGCCGAAGAAGCCCTCCAGGTCGCACCAAGCTTTCACCCGGACCTCATCATCTCCGACATGAAAATGGGAGAGATGGACGGTTTCACTCTGTTCGAGAAGGT
>CAYIBG010000155.1:1819-5319 GCA_964361365.1 uncultured Ignavibacteriaceae bacterium
GCGGGCGTAACTCAGTTGGTAGAGTGTCAGCTTCCCAAGCTGAATGTCGCGGGTTCGAACCCCGTCGCCCGCTCTTACGAATGCAGAATGAAGAATGCGGATTGTGGAATGAGCGAGTAATTCCGCACTCTACAACGCGCATCCCGCATTCCAGAAATTCGAGCCGCCCAAGCGGGTGGCTCGATTAGTTTTCCTCGGGGAACACGCCCCTAAAACCAATCGTCAAATACAGTTACGAATAAACCGGAGGTTCGAGTGGATATCAAGACCATCAACGAAATGATCAAAAAGGAAAGCGCCTTTGTCGACGAGTTGACGGAAGAAATCGGCAAAGTCATCATCGGCCAGAAACCGATGGTGGACCGGTTGCTCATCGGGCTGCTTTGTCAGGGGCACATTCTCCTGGAAGGCGTACCCGGGTTGGCCAAGACGCTCACGATCAAAACGCTTGCTTTATCCATCAGTGCAAAGTTTCAGCGTATTCAGTTTACACCCGACCTTCTCCCGGCAGACCTCATTGGAACGATGATTTACAATCAGAAAGACGGAAAATTCTTCACCCGGAAGGGGCCGATCTTTGCGAATTTCATCCTTGCGGATGAGATCAACCGCGCTCCCGCGAAGGTTCAAAGCGCGCTCCTGGAAGCAATGCAGGAAAAACAGGTGACGATAAGCGAGGAAACGTACAAACTCGACGAACCCTTCCTGGTTCTCGCCACGCAAAACCCGATTGAACAGGAGGGTACCTATCCCCTTCCCGAGGCGCAGGTGGACCGGTTCATGATGAAAGTGAAAATTGGATACCCGACCAGGGAGGAAGAACTTGCGATCATGCGGCAGAACGTGAACGGAACGGCGAAGGACCCCAAACACGTCGTGTCGCCGAAACAAATCCTGGCAGCCAGAGAAGTCGTGCGAAGTGTGTACATGGACGAGAAGATCGAGCGGTACATCCTGGATATCGTGTTTGCCACTCGGGAGCCGAAGAAATTCAAAATGGATAAACTCGCTCCGCTCATCAGCTACGGCGCTTCGCCGCGTGCTTCGATCAACCTGGCTCTTGCGTCGAAAGCTCATTCGTTTATCAAGCGGCGCGGCTATGTCATTCCGGAAGACGTCCGAGCCATTTGCCCCGATGTGCTGCGTCATCGCATAGCCGTGACCTACGAAGCAGAGGCCGAGGAAATCACATCCGAGCACATCGTCCAGGAAATCTTGAACCATGTGGAAGTGCCATAATTGCATGCCCATCCTGAGCGCAGCGAAGGATCTGATTGAATCAGATTCTTCGTGGCCTGAAGGCCACTCAGAATGAAAATCTAACATGGAAACCAAAGAACTTCTTAAAAAAGTCAAGCTGCTGGAAATACGGACAAGAGGACTGGTCAATCAGGTCCTTTCGGGTGAGTATCATTCCGTGTTCAAAGGGCGCGGGATGACGTTCTCGGAAGTACGCGAGTATCAGATCGGGGACGAAATCCGCACGATTGACTGGAATGTCACGGCGAGGTTCGATCATCCGTTTGTGAAGGTGTTTGAAGAAGAGCGCGAGCTCACCGTGATGCTTCTCGTGGACATGAGCGGGTCCCAGGTTTTCGGGTCGCAATCTGCGTTGAAACGTGATGTCGCCATAGAGCTCAGCGCGATTCTCGGCTTTTCAGCGATGAAGAACAATGACAAGGTGGGAGCCATCCTGTTCACGGACCGCATCGAAAAATACGTTCCTCCGCGTAAAGGCCGTTCGCACGCGCTGCGTGTCGTGAGAGAACTGATCGATTTCGAACCCAAAAACCGCACCACCAACCTCTCCGCCGCCCTTGAATACCTCAACCACATTCAGAAAAAGCGAAGCATTGTATTCCTGATTTCAGATTTTATTGACAGCGGCTATGAATCGGCATTACGCATCGCCGGTAAGCGTCATGACCTTATCGGCCTGGTGCTTCTCGACCCCCGTGAGCGGGAACTCCCGAAAATTGGACTTATCGCATTCCGGGACGCCGAAACGGGTGAACGACGCTTGATCGATTCCAGCGATGCCCGCGTGCGCACTACGCATCGGGCCTACCAGGAGAAAATGGCTCAGGCACGACGGTCCTTGTTTCTCAAATCCAGGCTTGACGGTGTAGAAATCAAGCTGGACCAGCCATACATGAAACCGCTCATCGATTTCTTCAGGCTGAGGGAAAAAAGATGGTAAGGGAATTTCGAATATCGAATTTCGAAATTCGAATTATGGCGGTGCTTGTGGCTGGAGTGTTCCAGCTTGCAAGGGCTCAGGAAGTATCCGTCACGGCGAAGACTGATTCAACGAACTACCGTATCGGTGATTGGATTCGTTTGACGGTTGAGGCGAAGATCCCCGCCTCTGTGGAGTCGATCTTGCCGGCGGTGAAGGACAGCATTGGCTCGTTCGAAATCCTGAGGGTAGAACCGCTGGAGAATTCAGACCAGGATTCAAGAGCGTGGCTTTTCACGATAACGTCCTTTGATTCCGGAAAAGGCCATGTGCCGCCCGTTGAACTCGCCTATCGCGTCAAAGGAGACACGACGCAACGAATTGCCAGGAGCAATTCTCTCATCCTGGACCTCGGGAGCGTTGCTGTCGACCCCGAAGGCGAAATCAAAGATATCAAACCGCCCCTCGACGCGCCGTGGAAATTCGAGGACTTTCTGCCCTATCTGATCGCACTCGCCGCGTTGGCGCTTGCAGCGGGTGCCTATTATTACTGGAGAAAGAGGCGGAAACAGCGGGAAGAGGCGGTCGTTCTTGCGAAGCCGGAGATTCCACCGCATAAGCAAGCGTTGTATGAACTGCGGGAATTGGAGGATAAGAAGCTTTGGCAGCAGGGAAAAGTGAAAGAGTATTACTCGGAAGCGACCGAAATCGTGCGCCGATTTTTCGAGGGCCGATGGGGCATCGATGCTCTCGAACTGACTTCCGATGAAATCATGAAGCACATGAAAAATGTTGCCGAATCGCAGAAGGTGTGGAAGGAAATGCAATCGTTCTTCACGACCGCCGACCTTGTCAAGTTTGCGAAATACAATCCAACACCCAAAGAACACGAACACGAGCTGAAAGAGGCGTACGAGATCGTTCGGGCCATGGTCCCGGTTATTCCAGTGGAAAAACAGGAAGTCGAATATGCTGGGTGACAGGTTCGCGAACCCTGAGTTTCTCTGGCTTTTGATTTCCCTGCCGATTTTGCTCTATGCATTCTGGAGGCGGCGAGCTCGTATCATCACGGAAGTCCAGTTTTCCTCGTTGAAACCTTTCGAGAGAAGCCGGAAGTCCATTCGCGAGCGCCTGCGGCATCTGCCGCTTGGGCTGAGAATATTTGGAATAACGGCGCTTATTGTGGCTCTTGCGCGGCCGCAATCTATCTCGAGCCGTGAGAATATCACCACCGAAGGCATAGACATCGTGTTGGTGCTCGATATATCGGGAAGCATGCTCGCGGAAGACTTCACGCCAAACAGGTTCGAAGCGGCAAAAC
>CAYIBG010000156.1:0-5319 GCA_964361365.1 uncultured Ignavibacteriaceae bacterium
TTTTTCCTTGGCGAAGATCATCGAAACGAAGAGGCCTGAGTCGGAGGTCATCCTCGCTCAGAAGATCTCTGACGTTAAGTCGGAGAAGTTCTTCACGGGCATACCCAAGCATTTCACATGCCTTCGAATTCACTTCTTGATAGTTACCATTCTGATCGGCAACGAAAATTCCATCCGAAGCCTGTTCCAGCAACATTCGGAACTTGTTTTCGCTTAACCTGAGTGCCGCTTCGGCTTGCACCGCCTCCCGTTCGCGGCGTTTCCGTTCGAGTGCACCCTGCACCGCAGGACCAATCCGGACGATGTGTCCCTTAATAACATAGTCGTCGGCTCCTGCCTTCATACACTCGACGGCTGTCTCCTCGTTCATCGACCCCGTCGTAATAATGAATGGTATGAATGGAGAGTTTTCTTTCGTCAATATGAGCGCAGTCATCCCGTCAAAGTGCGGAAGTGCATAATCCGAAATTATGAGTTCCGGAATGAAATCTTTCAGTTCGGTGAGGAAGCTCTCCTTTGTCTGCACGCGTTTTGAAACGAACGGGATGCCCGCCTTCCGCAGCTCACTCTCAAGAAGCGCGTAGTCGGTATCAACATCTTCCACGATCAGAATCCGGAGCTTTTTCGCCATGCTGTAACCTCAGTACGTATTGAGAATCTCGAGATGCTGTACTCGCGAAGAACCTCTCATCGAGGCGGTTGATTCAATAAGAGCCAATAGAGTCCCAGGTCTGAGACCGCGTTGAGGAACTTGTCAAAGTCTACCGGTTTCATAATATAACTGTTCACACCAAGTTGATAACTTCGGACGACGTCTTGCTCTTCTTTGGATGAAGTGAGCACGACAACGGGGATTACTTTTGTTCTTTCATCCGACTTTATCCTTTTGAGAACTTCGAGACCATCTACTTTTGGAAGCTTCAAATCGAGCAGCACAACTTTGGGACCATTTTGAATATTACGTTCCGAGTATTTTCCTTTTGCGAATACGAAGTCGAGCGCCTCTGCTCCATCCTTTACGTGGACAAGATTGTTCGCAAGGTGGTGTTTCTTGAGCGCTCGAATCGTCAACTCCGCATCGCTCGGGTTGTCTTCCACGAGCAGTATTTCGACTTCATTATGGTTTGGCATGTTGGACCTTTCGGTATTATTCTCAACGTTTATTTGTTATGCGCGTGGCAATGACACAAAAAATGTGGCGCCTTTCCCAACTTCACCCTCAGCCCAGACACGTCCGCTGTGCCTGTGGATAACACGCTGGACAATGGCAAGTCCAACGCCTGTTCCTTCAAATTCATCCGTTGTGTGAAGACGTTGAAAAACTCCAAAGAGTTTGTCTTTGTACTGCATATCGAAGCCAGCACCGTTGTCCCTTACATAACAAATATTTTCCTCGCCCTCGGAGGTGCAACCAATTTCGATGATCGGGTGTGCCCGATGCCGCGTGAATTTGAAGGCGTTGGAGAGAAGATTGACAAACATTTGTCGTATCATGGAAATATCTCCGTGGACTTTGGGAAGAGAACGCATGGTGACATTGACTGTACGTGTGGGCTCGGCCGACTGTAATTCCTTGATAATCGAATTGACCATCCTTGTTACATCAATGGGTGATTTGATCATTCCTTGCCGGCCGATCCGCGCAAATGCTAAAAGATCGTCAATCAGTTGTCCCATTCTTCCAGTGCTGTCGCGCACAATGTTCAACATGCGCAGTCCTTCTTGATCGAGCTGTTGAGCTTGTTCTTCTATGAGGATTTTTGAGAAGCTATCGATCGCACGAAGCGGCGCTCGGAGGTCATGCGAAACGGAATACGAAAATGCTTCCAATTCTTTATTTGCTGCTTCGAGCTGGGCAGTTCGTTGCTGAACGCGCTCCTCAAGTTCCTCATTGAGTTTTCGAATTTCATCCTCTACTCGCCTGCGCTCGATGGCATATCGGATAGCTCGAACAAGCAAAGGTGCATCAATTCGCCCCTTGACGAGATAATCCTGCGCACCGTTTGCGACTGCCTCTACTCCAAGTTCGTGACCAAAAAGCCCCGTGAGTATAATGATGGGCAAGTGTGATGCAATAGCTTTTGCTTTCATCAAACTCTCCAGACCCTGCGATTCGGGCAATCCAAGGTCTAAAAGGAGGACATCGGCATGGAAACTTCGCAGTTGTGATTCCAGTTCTGTAAGGCGCGGTAGATGAGCAAATTCAAACTTGACGCCATCTGGCTCTTTGAGCAATTCCTGAATGAGCCGTACATCGCCCGGATTATCTTCAACAAGGAGAACTTTTATTTCACTTTGGCCCATCGGTTTTACTTCGGCGGTAGTTTCACAATCGTCAGCCAGAAATCCTCTACTGTCCGCACGACCTTCATGAATTGATCAAGGTCGATTGGTTTCGTAATGTAGCAGTTAACGTGCAAGTCATATGCTCTGATGATATCTTCTTCTGCTTTAGAGATGGTGAGCATAACGACGGGAATCCGTTTCAGATCATCGTCTGCTTTAATCTCTGCCAGCACTTCACGCCCGTCCTTTTTGGGAAGATTCAAATCAAGGAGAACCAGGTCTGGTCGCGGGGCGTTCTGATATTTATTCTGTTTCCGCAGAAACTCCATGGCCGACTCTCCATCTTCGACAACGTGCACGTTGTTTCTGACTTTGTTCTCTTTCAGCGCTTCCTTTGCCAATCGCACATCGCCGGGATTATCTTCTACCAGGAGAATCTCGATGGGTGCCCCAATTCGTGAGTTATTCATGGCCGGTACTCTCCCTTCGGTTTTGGTATTGTGAAATAGAATGTGGAACCTTTTCCGAGCTCTGATTCGACCCAAATCTTTCCGCCGTGGCGTTCAACGATCTTCTTGCAGATGGCCAGGCCGATCCCGGTACCCGGGTATTCTGCTTTCGTCTGAAGGCGTCGGAAGATGACAAAAATCCGCTCATAGTATGCCGGAGCTATGCCAATGCCGTTATCTTTCACCGAGAACACCCATTCGTCCGAACTCTCACTGAAAGAGACGTGAACAAATGGAGTATTGTTAGCTCCAAATTTGATGCCGTTGCTGAGAAGATTCTGAAACAGTTGTGCTATCTGGGCCGCATCGACACGTACGGCGGGCAATTCATCGTTCGTGATAATGGTATGGCTTTCTTCGATCGCTACCCGCAAATTAGCAATTGCCTGTCCAAGAATTTCGTTCATATCGGTCGGCTCAAACGGATTTCCTCGTGTCCCAACACGGGAATACATCAACAAGTCGTTGATCAATACTTGCATGCGGTTCGCGCCGTCAACAGCGAAGCCGATGAAATCGTTCGCATCTGCGTCCAACTTATCCTTATACCTCCGTTCGAGCATTTGTGTGAAACTGGAGACCATCCGCAGAGGTTCCTGCAAGTCATGAGAAGCAACATAGGCAAATTGCTCAAGCTCCTTGTTGCTGCGTCCTAAATCTTCCAATGTTATTTTCAGTTTTTCTTCAGCTACTTTCCGCTCTGTAATATCGCGGATGACCGCCGTTACAACCGATCCTTCACTTGTTTCAACCGGACTCAGCATAATATCTACAGGAAACTCAGTGCCATCTTTTCGTCTGGCGTACAGTTGTAAGCCGGTTCCCATCGCTCGAGAGCTTGGATTTGCGTGATAGTTGCTACGGTGATGCACATGGTTCTTGCTGTATCGTTCCGGTATTAGTGTTTCGATTGTCATGTGTATGAACTCATCTCTCGTATATCCGAACAAATTCTCTGCAAGTCTGTTCACACGTGAAATGTGTCCTTCCTGATTTACGACGATGATTGCATCCGGCGAGTGTTCAAAAAGGGCTTCAAGCATTTTTTCTCGTTCCTGAAGCGCCACGCCGGCCCGCTTGCGCTCAACGTCTAATTGATGAAGATGTCTTCCACTCCATACAATCAGAATTGCAAACACAATCATGTTCGAAAGTGCAAACAGTGCTAAACCAAACTCGGTGCTGTATGCACCGGCTCGTTCACCAAACAATCGTAACCAGCCCATCAGGAACGGAACCAAAATGGCTGCGGGTAAGAGCCGCCGCACAACAACACCGCCAAACGTATCGCTCGTGACTAGCTCCATCAAACCCTGTTCCGGGCGCAGACACAAAATGCCTGCTGCAAGAATGACAAACAACATTGCCGCGTGTATTGCCATAGCAGAGTAAAAATAGATTCCGTAAAGAGACTCAACGCCATACACGTAGCCCATCAATGCAAGTAATGAGTTGAAAACAACGATGAGGAGAAACGCTTGCGATGTCCTCAATAATTTAGCTCGGTACAAAAGCAATAATGAAAGACCGACCAACAGAAAATTCAACGCAGTAATGAATGCCATCCTACCTGGAAGAGATGAATCTGTGCTTGCCGATAATTCCTTATATAAAAGTTGGTCGATGCCTAAATCCCAGCCAAACAAATATTCGCACAGCGTTAAAGCCCCAACAATTATCACAATCAAAGCAGATGTTTGCTTCAGGTATGATGCTAATACAATCGCTGGTTTTACCTGAAACAACAAAAGGGAAAGTCCACACAGAATGAAACACACGGCTGTGTTCACTTTCATCGCAGTTAAACCGGGCAGAACACTCTTGAGTGTCAAAATATCCAGATACCATCCCAAAAGAACTACCAAGCCTATTGAAACGGTAAGAAGAGCGGAGATCCTTAAGTATGTTTGAAATTTTGTTTTCACGAGATAACGCAGGCTATTATCATTTCCAGTTTCATATTATTTTTTAACTTCGTCTTTCAAGTAGTCGGAATACAACATCATCATACATTTGGGACAAACACCGTGTGAAAACTGTGCGTCGCTGTGACTCTGAATGTATCCTTCAATCGGATTCCAGCACCCCTTGTCGTCTCGAATCTTTTTGCAGTTGGCACAAATAGGAATAAAGCCGCTCAACACTTTGGTCAGCGAATCCTCAAGTTGCTTTTGGAGCTTTGCCTTTTCTGCCTCGGATTGTTTGAGACGACCGTGCATAAGCTGAGCGTAGAACCCGAAAACAATAAAGAGAAACACCGCCAGGGATCGCATCCACCATTCGTTTGGGTCGTGCGGTAGCAAGTTTGCGGTGTAGCTTCCCTCATGGAATGCAACGGTGTGGACAAGCGCCTCAACGAGCCAAAAGACTGCCGAAAGCAAGACACCAACCCAGATCAAGCTCAAGCCTGAATCTTGTGCGCGGCTCAGCGATTTAGAACGCAATATGGCTTTCATGGCGTCATTGTTGTTGCTTTCGTCTCAATCCAGAAACTTTTCATGCGAGCTTCTTCGAGCTCCGTGAT
>CAYIBG010000157.1:0-5272 GCA_964361365.1 uncultured Ignavibacteriaceae bacterium
TGACCGAACGCTCTCTTCCCACAAGCCAAAAAAATCGCCCGAGCTTGCCGATATTTTAGAGGCTGACCGGTCGGCCCGCACGTTTGCTGTTTCGACCATCTGATGTCGCACTAAAAGAATAATCCCCATGCCGGTTCTCAACAACATATTCTATTTCGTTATCACAATAGGGATTCTCGTCTTTGTGCATGAATTAGGCCACTTCCTGGCCGCAAAGTTTTTCGGAATGCGCGTCGACCGGTTCAGCATCGGCTTCCCCCCGCGAGCTTTTGGCAGGATAATCGGCGAAACCGATTATTGTGTTTCATGGATTCCGATTGGCGGATATGTAAAGATTGCCGGTATGATCGACGAAAGCTTCGATACGGATTTCGCCAACCAGGAACCCCAACCGTGGGAGTTTCGCTCAAAACCGATCTGGCAGAGAATGATCGTTATTTCGGCCGGCGTTATCATGAACATTCTTCTGGCAGTCGCAATTTTTTGGGGGATTATTTACACGCAGGGGAAGGTAGCCCGGCCGGTCACAGAAATAGGCCACGTCACCTTAGAAAGCCCGGCCGCCAAAGCCGGATTGCAAACAGGCGACAAGATTCTTGCGATCAACGGCCATGGCGTCAATAGGTGGGAAGAAATCGAAAGCGTAATTTATGCTGAGACGCTCGGTCAGGATCTCACGATTGACCTCAATCGAGGCCCGGAGAGCATCACGTTGTTTATGCGGCGGTCTGATCTCCCGGATATCGCCGATGAGAGGTTCGGAATCCTTCCCGCTGGGGTCGTTCCAGTTGTGAGCGGTGTCGAGTCAGGAAAGCCGGCTGAGCAAATCGGATTAAAGACGGGCGACACGGTGAAAACTGTGAACGGCGTGGCCATGACCTTTGCTTCTCTTCCCGAGACAATTAAGAAGTTTGCCCGGAAGGAAATCGTGCTCGGTTGGAAACGCGGTGAGCGGTTATTTGAATCAAAGGTGACACCCACCGAAGAAGGCAGATTGGGAATTGCTCTGGAAGGAGTGTATACAGGTCCCATCGAGCGCCTAAAGTATTCATTCTTTGCGGCCTTCCCGGAAGGAGTCAAAGAAGTTTGGCTGGCAAGCGGCTTTTTCGTCAATAACATTTATCAACTGGTCGCCGGACGAGTATCTTTTACGAAATCGATCGGCGGACCAATCAAGATAGCGCAGATTGCGACTCGTTCAGCAGAAAGCGGGTTTCTCACGTTCCTGGGTTTTGTTGCACTCTTAAGCATGAGTTTGGCCTTGCTCAATATATTGCCTTTTCCGGCTCTCGACGGTGGACACCTGGTGTTCCTCGCTTACGAAGGGATTTTTCGAAGAGAAATTCCGCACAAAGTGAAGATTGCCATTCAGCAGGTGGGCGTTTTTTTGCTGCTTGTGTTTATGGCCTTCGTTCTGTACAATGACATTGCCACATTTTAGGCCTGTTTTTGTGTGACTTTTGTCACCCTGGGGCATTGCCAGATTGCGTAGGTTGATGGCCAAGTTCTGAAACCATGAGGAGACTCCTATGAAACATTCCGCTTCAAAGTTTATCGCTGTCGTTATCTTGATGCTTTGCGCCAGCATCGCCGCGATAGGACAAACACCAATAACCAGTGTCCAGTTTGAATTGCCGGCTTTCAACTACGATGTGTTGTATCTGGCAGATTTCATCGATGTTGGCACCCAAAAACTGGCTTCGAATATCCCGGATTTTTCGGGCTCCATTATACCATTGCCATCCGGATCACAAGGCCAGATTTACATCACGGCAAAGGCGTCTATCCAGCTTCAGGGTGACCCCGCCCCCATTGAGCTGATCAGGGTTGCGACTCGTCTGTTCAGGCTTGGACCGGGAGCCCGTACATTTTCAGCTCGAGACCTTGCCAAGGGAAGCACGAGCGACATACAAGTCGATGACCCACAAACCGTTGAGGATCGCTCACAGCGAGATCGGCTGGAGAAGTACGGGGAACGATTCCCGACAGCGCCTGTGGGCCAGTATGTTTTGGACATCGAAGCAAGAAGCGGCACAACCGTGCTTGGTAGAATTAGAAAAACCATTAGAATTCGCAACGCCTCCCCGGATGAGGTTGTCGTTACCTTGTTGGATCCACAACCTGGAGCGGTTATCAGTTCCATCGCACCGACGTTTTCCTGGAGTTCACCGAACCCGAAAATAAAGCTCTCGGTTTACGAGAAACTCCCGGTTCACCAGACACCACAAGAGGCAACGACAGGAATCCCGTATCTTGCTGTCGAGCTGAACGGGCTCAGCACTCTTACGTATCCCGCCAACGCACCCCGGCGGCTCGAGCAGAACAGGACCTATGTCTGGTTTGTTGAAACCGAGGTCACAACGAATCGCGGCCCTGTGCGTCGCCGCAGCGAACTCAATGTGTTCCGAATACAGCTTTCAAACCCACAGCAGCAGGCAGTTGAGCAGTTGTTCAACGGCCTCGGCAGCTCGGCTCAAGGCACGTATGCCACGTTGCAAGGCATCGGCTGGTTGCCCAGCGGCGAAATATCACTCGACGGCAAAAGGCTGACGCGTGATGAACTTGCCGGTCTAATCACAAAAACCGCAGGCCAGTCGATTCAATTCAAAGTCCGTGTTGAAAACGTAGCTCGTTAGACTTTCAAAGGAGCCCATTATGAAGCGCATGTACATTATCGTTACTGTCCTTTCGGTCTTTTTGTTGCTCTTGAGCGTTGCGTGGCAGAACCCGCAAGACAAGAGAGATATTCAGGCCTATGTCGTGAAAGTCGTCAACAAAGTTACAAAACATGGAGGGCCGACGAAAGGCTGGAGCGACGCCATCACGTCTGACCGGCTCAAAGCCGGCTATGAAGTGAGGACTGAAGGCGGTTCTCTTGCCATTATCAAGTTTCAGGATGACTCGAAACTCATCGTCCGTCAAAAATCTATTGTAAGCATCAAGGGACAGGTGCAAGGAAAGCAGATTCTCGACCGGACCGTTCACATGACGAGTGGGAACATGGCGTTTAACGTGAAAAAGTCCGAGAAAGAGCAATTCCGCTTCTCATCGCCTGTGTCTGTTGCTTCGATTCGCGGAACTGAAGGCGCGTACATTGTCGGTCAAACCGGTGGAGGCATGCTCATTGACCAGGACCTCCTGATTATTCTCCAGGGTCTTGCGGATTTTCTCAACCTCCGGTCTGATAAATCCGTTCAAGTTGGCACGGGTCAGACCGGCTTGGCGGACGGCGACGGAAATATCTCCTCGCGTCAGTCTACTCCTGACGAGAAAGGCCAGGGTTCTTCCGACTCGAGCAATCCGAATAACCAGACAGATGAAGACCAGCAGGGCGGCAGCCAAAAAGCAAAGCATCAGCTCCGCATTCCCGGAGTCGATAAAGACGGAAATCCAAAGACCGTCATTATTGAATGGGAAGAATGATACGAGCGTAAGGCTCGCTTGATTTCCGGACTTAGTTTACCTACATTTTGCGGCGGTATTGAACGTACCGCCGCTTTTCATTTCCACCTGTCAGAAAAAATCTAAGGGGGGCGTTCCATGAAGATCCGCAGCTTCACCTTCTCCTGTCTTTTTGTCCTCTTTTCCTTCTCTGCTGCATGGGCTCAGGTTCAAGCCGTTGTCACGAAAGTGAATGTCCCGGCAGCTCTGGAAAAACAGCCTCTCACGATGAGTGTTGACCTCTCGCGCAATACCGATGTATCTAAAGTGAAACTCTGGTACCGTTCATTCGGCGAGAGCGAATTCAAAGACGCTGAGATGCTCCTTACCGGCCGAACGGCATCCGTCACTCTCCCGGCAGATATTGTCGTACCTCCATACATCGAATACTATATTGAGGTAACCCTCCAGCAGGGGATTGAGACCTACCCTCTGGAGAATCCAAGAGCAACTCCGCTCCAGGCGCAGGTAAAGCAGGCAGACCCGAAAGACCAGGAACTGGTCATGCTCAGCCCGGAGCCTGGCGAAACGGTCCCCGCCGAAGATTTCACGATCGCCGTTTCTCTCTATTTTGCATCCGATGCCGTGGACCGGACGAAAACGCGCATCACCCTCGACGGCGTGGACGTTTCCAATGACTGCATTCTGACGGAAGACGTTGTGTTGTATAACCCCAAGAACTTCGGGCGCGCTCTGAATATGGGAGCTCATTTCCTCAAGGTCGAGCTTCGTGACACTGCCGGAAATGTGTATCATTCCCGTGATTTCAATTTTGGCCTGTCAACGGCAGCCGCGATTGAAGAGGTGAAAGCAAGGTTTCAGGCAGTCGGCAACGGGCAGCTCGAGTTCAGAAACGAGAATCTTTCATCCGGCAGCAAGACCTATTTGCGCGGCGACTTTAGAACTGATGCCACCTACAGCATTCTTAACTTCGGCGCGAGTGCTCATGTCGACAATCAGGAAAAGCCGGAACTTCAGCCGCAGAACAGATATTTGATTTATGGTGAAACGAGTTTTCTTCGAATTCAGGCAGGCGACGCTTTCCCAAGATTCCCAAGCTATATCGTAAGCGGAAAGCGCGTGCGTGGGGTATCGGGAAGCTTGATGCTCGGCTTTCTCAACGTCGATGCTTCCTGGGGTAAAACGGAGCGCCTGATCGAGGGCATTCCTGCTGCAAAGGACACGGCGTACCTTCGAAGGGACTCACTGGGGAATTATGTTCCATATGACACCTCGGCTGTTTCGGGGCGACCACCGAACTCGATTCAGACGACCAACAATTATACATTCAACATCTTCACACCTGGGACATTCAACCGTAGTTTCCTTGCAGTTCGTCCAAGCTTCGGCAATGGCGATAATTATCAGCTTGGCTTTACCTACATGAAGTCGAAAGACGACTTCGGCTCCATTAAATACGGGACAAACCCTGGTGAGAACCTGGTTATCGGAACAGACTTGTTGCTTGCCGCGGACGATCAGAAAATCAAACTTGAAACGCAGGCTTCTCTCAGCCTCGTGAACACGGACATCTCTACCGGCGACCTTACGGAGGCGGAAAAGGACTCATTGTTTGGAACGGGGAGTACGAGGAATATGGTGGACCTCGTCCAAAAACTCAAACTTATCACTGTTAACGAAAACATCTTTCCGAGTAATCCGATCGACAAGCTGTCCGGGCTCGCGGGCGAAGCCGCATTCAGCCTGAATTATTTCAATAACTACCTGCGTGTGGTGGGCTTCCACCGCGGCGCTGCTTACAAGTCGTTTGGAAATGAGTTCCTTCAAACGGATTTGCAGGGTATTCTCGCTTCCGATTACATCAGGTTGT
>CAYIBG010000158.1:0-5270 GCA_964361365.1 uncultured Ignavibacteriaceae bacterium
TCCCGGTCCCCGCCGGCGCCGAATACCGTGATGATCCTGCCGCGGTTGCTTTTAGGCATCACGTCGTGAATGGCGCGGAGACATTTTTCCAGTGCGTCGGGTGTGTGTGCGTAATCGATGATGGCCGACCAGCCCTTCGGAGAAGTGACTCGCTCGAACCTTCCGTTCACGTTTTTCAAGTCCTCGAGACCGCGCCGGATGTCGGATTTCGAAATGCCAAGCGCCAGGCCAGTGGAGAACGCTGCCATGAGGTTATACACGTTGAACCGCCCAACAAGGCCCGATGATATCGATGTTGTTTCGTTCGCATGACGGAGTTGCAGCTTTGTTCCATCAATGCTTAAGTCTGTGGATGAAGGCCTGACATCGGCCGACATCCCCGTTCCATACGTCATTCGATTCCCGGTAGCTGATGTCGCAATGCGGTTCCCCCATTCGTCGTCGATGTTTGAAACAACCCACGTGGGCTTCATTTCGAAGAGGCTCTGTTTAGCTTTGAAATACTCCTCCATGGTACCATGATAGTCCAGATGGTCCTGCGAAAGGTTCGTAAAAACTGCGACGTCATATTTTAATCCATCCACTCTTGATTGATGGAGTGCGTGAGAAGACACCTCCATGGAAACCGATGAGCAACCACGCTCCACCATCAAAGCGAGCAATTCGTTTAACTCCAACGATTCGGGAGTTGTGTGTGTGGCGGAGAGAGCTTCCTTGCCAATCTTGTATTCGATCGTGCCGATGAGGCCCACTTTTTTCCCTGCTGCCTCGAGGATTGACTTGATGAGATGCGTTGTCGTTGTTTTGCCGTTTGTTCCTGTCACGCCGACCATCTCGAGAGCCTTGGACGGATGCCCATAGTAGTTCGCCGATATCTTCGCAAGGGCTTTTCGGGAGTCGGGAACAACCACTTTTATGACCCCGTTGTGCATCACAAAAGAGTCGGGAATCGCATCATCCCGTTCCATAACAAGCACTTTTGCGCCGCTTGAGACCGCTTTCTGGATAAACAAGTGTCCGTCGCTCGCTCCACCTTTTATGGCGACAAAACAGTCGCCCTTTTGAACTTTTCTCGAATCATACTGGACGCGATTTACTTCAACGTCGTGCGTTATGACCATTTGTCCATACATGGTTTGAAACAACTTCGACACAGAAACACCTTCCAAGAGAAGAGCTAGCTTCATCCCCGTCCATTCCTCCCTCAGTAGAGAGCAGCAGTGCTGACATGTTTCGGTTCACAAGTGAGTTGCACCGTCGACCCTGGCCGCACGCGTTCACTCGGCGCAGGTGACTGGCGAATCACCACCCCCGCACCCTGGACACGCACATCCAGGTCCTCAAGGATCAGTTGATTCATGGCACGTCTCACGCTCATCCCGCGCACGTTAGGAATGCTGATCTTGCCGTCGGGGGAGGCGATGCGCTCACTCTTTAAAACGAGTGTCACGATTTCCCCTCGTTCCACATATTTGCCTGGTTCCGGCGATTGTTTGACAACCACATCGCCTTTTCCGAGGAATTGGCTCTTCAGGTGACGTGTTTCAAGCATTTTTTTTGCGAGACTTTTCCGGAGCGTTCTGACATCCGGTACACTGATTTCATCCTGCGGCTGGACGGCGGCGACAGGAATCACCGATTTCGAGAATTGCGATGACGTATTGACGATGCGTTCGGCGACGGCGCGGAACACCGGGCCGCTCGTGATGCCTCCGTAATATCCCTTCTTGCGCGGGTTCTCCATCATCACGAGACAGACGATTTGCGGATCCTCCGCCGGAAAGTACCCGACAAACGACGCTGTGTAGTCCTCCGTCGAGTATTTACCGTCGACGTATTTTCGTGACGTGCCTGTTTTCCCCGCAATCCTCACTGTCCCGAGTCTCACGTCCTTTGCCGTGCCTTGTTCCACGCTCCCTTCAAACGCCTTCGTGAGCAGCGAGCTCGTTTCTTCGGATATCACTCTTCGAATTTTCCGGGGATGTTCTTCACGAACAATCGTTCCGTCCGACGACCGTACATGACGCACGATAAACGGTTTCATGAGAATTCCCTTGTTCGCCACAGCGGCGTACGCCTGAAGGATCTGGAGAGGCGTGACGGCTACTTCGTACCCGTACGACATGGTGGCCAGCGATGTACCGGACCACTCGTTCGGTTTTTTGAGTTTTCCCCGCGCTTCACCCGGAAGCTCGATTCCCGTCGAGACGCCAAAACCGTAATCTCTCGCCTGTCGGTAGAATCTTTCGGCGCCAATCGCTTTGCTCACTTTTGCCATGACAATGTTGCTCGAAAATTCAATCGCTTCTTCAAACGAGAGAACTTCGTACTCATGCGTGTCGCGGATGAGGCGAAATGCTTTTTTTCCAATCGGTACTTTCCAGACGCCGTTCTCAGCGTTGTAGCGTGTGTCCGGTGTCGTGATGTGGTACTCGTATGCGGCCGCCGCGGTCACAACCTTGAACACCGACCCCGGTTCAAACAAATCGGTGACAACACGATTTTTCCCGCTGCTCACGTCGTGTTTGGCGAAATCGTTGGGGTTCAGACTTGGAACCATGGAGAGCGCAAGGATCTCCCCGGTTTTCGGGTTCATCATCACAGCAAGCCCCGCGTCGGCACTGTTTGATTGCACGCCGCGCTTTAGCTCCTCCTCGACAATCGCCTGGAATGTCAGGTCGATGGTGAGGACGACATCGCGGCCGTTGACAGGTTCAACGCGGGGGAAATCTGCTGAGGGGCGTGCGCGACCCAATCCGTCGCGCTGCATGACAATTGAACCGTCGATCCCGCGAATCTCTTCATCCAGTTGCAGTTCCAAACCGGAGATCCCTTTGTTATCAATATCCGTGAAGCCGAGAAGAGGTCCGCCCAGGTCGTCGTAATGGTAAATTCTTTTGGGTTCATTGATCCGCGCGATGCCTTCAAGCTTCCCGGAGCCGAGTTGTTTCGCGACATCGGGCCTCACGCCGCGTTCCAACCATACGAACCGTTTGCCCTCCGCCGTCACTTTCTCCATATAGAAACTGCTCGGCTTTCCAAAAACCTGAGAGAATCGTTCGGCTATACCACGGGCATCTTCGGCCACTATTTTGGGGTCGGCGGCAAATGAGACAGACATCGTGTTTGAGACAAGGACATTCCCGTGGCGGTCATACATACTGCCCCGCATGGAGGGCAGTGTGAAACGCTGCTCGTATTGCTTGCGCGCCAAAGCCCGATACTTTGGACTTTCGAGGACTTGGATGTTTGTGAGCCTGACAGCCACGACGGCGAAAAACAAGGCAAAAAAGAGCTTCAGCACCAGGAATCGTGCCTTGAAACCTTTGGCGATTTGCTGGTCCGGCGTCGGCTGGAGCTTCTCTGTTTTCTCGAACATCATTTTCTTGGTTTCCGTTTTTGAGCCGCTTCTTCCAGGGTCCGAATTTTTTCTTCATCCACTTTAATCCAAACTGGTGGCTCTGTTGGATTTTTGAGGCCGAGGTTCTCCTCGCCAAGCTTGCGGATTCTTTCCAGGCTGGACATCTTGTTGATCTGAGCCTTCAGAAGTTCCTGGTCCATCAGAATTCGTCTGTGTTGCCCTTCGAGCTTGTTGATTTCAGCCAATAGTTGACTCACTTTGATAACATTGCTGATATACAGAACGATGGCGACCGCACTGCCAATCAGAAGAAGCATCAGGTTGAAGGTGGAGCGTGGGCGACGGGCGGCGGGCCTGTTGTTACCCGGAGCGGACAATTCCTTTCCCATATTCTCCATCATAGTGCCGCCGTACACCGTGGGTTCTGGAATGGAGCTGATGCTGCGCTCCGCAAGCGGAGAAAATGAGTTTGCCGGGAGAATCTCTATTTTTTCCGTTTCTTGTTTCATAACTTTTCAGCCGCCCGAAGCTTTGCGCTCCTCGATCGCGAATTCGCCCGAACTTCTTCATTCGCGGCCACCACCGGTTTCTTCGTAAGGATTTTCAAGAAAGGCTCAATGACAGTATCAGGCAGAATTTTGGAACCCGACGGGATTTTCGACGAAGCACCTTGCTTCATAGATTCTTTGACAACACGGTCTTCCAGTGAGTGGTAGGAGATCGCCACAACTCTTCCTCCGGTTTCGAGTAACTGAAAAGCGTCGTGCAGTGCGGACTGAAGGTTTTCCAATTCTTGATTCACTTCAATCCGAAGAGCTTGAAAAATTCTCGCCAGGGATTTTTGGCCAAACCTCGGGCCGACAATGGCTTGCACGATCTCAGCCAGTTCGCCCGTCCGTTCAACACGCCTGGCTTTTCTTCTGCGGATGACTTCTTTTGCAATTCTCCTCGAGTGTCGTTCTTCGCCGTACTTCCAGAGAATATTCGCGAGTTCCGCTTCCTGGTAATTGTTCACTACGTCTGCTGCCGTTTTGCGCTGACGAACATCCATGCGCATATCCAGCATGTCGTCAGTTCTGAAACTGAACCCTTTGGAAGGTTCATCCAGTTGAAACGATGACACGCCAACGTCGAAGAGAACTCCGGTAATACCTGTCATCTTCAAATCAGAAAGAACGGATTTCATTTGGCTGAAATTCTCTCGCCTCAGAATTGCCCGGCCGCCAAACCCGCTCAAACGTTTTGATGCAGACTCAATCGCGTCTACGTCAGCATCCAGGCCTACAAGAATTCCTTTGCCGTCGAGCCGGTTGAGAAGAGCTTCCGCGTGGCCTCCGCCACCCAGTGTTGCATCCACGTATACTCCATCCGTCCTCGTCAACAAATACGTCAGTGTTTCTTGCAGGAGGACGGGAGTATGGAATGACTTCGTCACTCACGTGCGAGACTAGGAACCTTGCTTGAAAACCCGCTCAGCAACGGTTTCGTACGTATGCGGCTGGTTCTTCTGATACTCATCATAGACCGCCGGACTCCACAACTCAATGCGGTCGAGGACGCCAAGTATGATGACTTCCTTCTCAATGCTTGCGTAGCTCAGGAGTTCTTGGGGGACTGAAATGCGGGATTGGCTGTCCAGCTGGCCGTCCGTGGCCCACTGGAAAAGCGTTCTGCTGAAGAACCTGTGTTGAGCGTCGAGAAAAGATAGACCGCGGATGTATTCTTCGAGCTTATTCCATTCATCATGAGGATAGATGTAGAGACATCGCTCGAGACCGCGCGTCACCACAAAATTCCCTTTGGAATTTGTGGAAATGCTTTTGCGGAGTTTCGCCGGTAGGGCAATCCTCCCTTTATCGTCAACAGCGTATGTAAACCGGCCTTTGAACGAGGACATTGAGTCGGTTAA
>CAYIBG010000159.1:0-5253 GCA_964361365.1 uncultured Ignavibacteriaceae bacterium
GTGTTTCGGCCCATGAAAAAGGAAGAGCAACAGGAATTCGAGCAGGTGCTTCTGGAACAGATTGAGATTCAAGCGTGGTACGCAATCCGGCTCATCGAAATGTGGGATCGTGAAGTGGTTATTCCGATCAACTAATTTCCCCCCGTCCCCCCTCATCGTCATCTCTCTCCTCTAAAATCTCGTCAAGAAATGCTTTTACACTCCGAGGCCGCTCGAGTTGCGGTACGTGCCCGCATTTCTCGATAAATCTCACCCGAAGTTGCGGAAGGGCCCGTTTTAATAGCTCAACGACTTCTGCGGAAATCACAGCGTCATTTTGTCCCCAAATAAGATCGACCGGAATGGTAAGTCCCTGTAACCGGTCGTTGAGGAAATCTTCTTTTGCCACTGTTTCGATTAATTCCTGGACTCGGCGCCTCCGGAGATCTGCAAGGATTGCCGGCGCAAAAGGTTTGAAATACCAGGGATATTTCCACCAAAGCCTATTCAAAAGAGAATAAAGCTCTCTCAGATTTCGAATGGCAAAGAGCTTTCCTGTTTCTTCGACACCGGCATGATGGATTCCAGCCGGATTCATGAGAACAAGCCTGGCTATGTCGGCTTGATGCCGGATTGCATACTCTGCTGCAATCCAACCGCCGAGTGAGTGCCCGACGAGTATAAAAGGAAGCCGAACGGTTTTCACAACGAAAGCCTCAACGGTTTCGCAAAGTTCTTGTATGGTGAACGTCGGCTTGCCGCTCGTAATTCGTGAAAATCCGAACCCGGGGAAGTCCAAAGCGAAGACGTTGTGCTTTCGTGCCAAATGAGGTAATACGTGAATCCAGGTACTGGAAGAAGTTCCGAGACCATGCAGGAAGAGCACATTCTTTTCAAACTCCGCCTCATTGGTATAGTAATGAAGCGAACAAGTTGGCAGCTTGAGGTAGCGTGAACGAATCTGCCGCCTGCGGAATTTTTGCTGAATGCGTCTGTGCAGAAAATCGATCAACATAGGACAGTCTGTTATACGGGATGGTTGAGGTCCATTTCGACCTTCAGCAATAGATTAGTGTAAATTGTCGTCGCTTTGTTGGATGGAATTTGGATTGCCCAGTCTCCTTTTTTGTTTCGGTGGGATGACCCCCACAACTTGCGGAGTTTCATCTCTGTGAATTTTTCCCAGAACACCCATCCGAAGAATACGGTGGAATCCTTGATGAAAAACGCCGGAACACGTTCGCCCGGCTGAACCAGCGTCCCGGCCACGGTACCGGAGGTAAAGTTATGTTTTTCCAGCGCGACCAGGAATTCCTGAACCACAGATCGGCCTTCGATGGTCAACTCGAGTTTCACTCTTTCAACTCCCCGTCCGGTGATGAAGTCTGAGAAGGCGGCATCCAGCAGTACCATCTCCGAAGATACTGACGAAAAAAGCAATATTCAAAAAATGTTGGTAGATTGTGCGGATTGAAAATGACAAATACACAAGCCATAGAAGTGCAAGACCTTGTGAAGGTGTTCCAGCGCCGCGGCGAAGAGACCAGAGCAGTGGACGGCATTTCATTCAGCGTTAAACGCGGCGAGATTTTCGGCTTGCTGGGACCGAACGGTGCTGGCAAGTCGACAACGCTTAAGGTACTGACGACGCTGATTGCTCCCACAAGCGGGAAGGCCTCGGTTTTGGGTCACGACGTTGTTGCCGATCCGCTGCAAGTCCGCCGCAACATTTGCGTTGTGATTCAGGAAAACGCTTTGGAGCTCTACCTGTCTGTCCGGAACAACTTTCGCACCTTCGGCCGCTTTCACGGGTTGAGCGCGAAGGAAATCGAACATCGCTCCGACAACGTGTCCGAACAATTTGGCCTGAGAGATCACATGGACCACAAGGGAATCGATTTAAGCGGCGGGCTCAAAAGGCGCGTACAGGTTGCGAAGATGTTCATGGTGGATAAACCGATCGTGTTTCTGGATGAGGCCACAACCGGGATGGACACCTTCAATAAACGGACGACGATCGAGGCCATTAAAGCAGAATCTCGAAAAGGGCGAACGATCGTCCTGACGACGCACATGCTGGACGAGGCTGAAATACTGTGCGATTCGCTGGCAATCATGAATCATGGCAAGTTGATCGCGCAGGGGAGCACCGAAACGGTGAAATCCATGGGCCTCCGCCTGCTCTCCGTAAACATTCAGTTTGACAAAATGACCCGACAAATCCTTCAGTCGCTTTACAAAACCAGGCCGGTCAAGGTCGACGTAAACAAAACCGACGTTGAGGTCACCGTACGGGATGAAAAACAGGCGTTACAAATCCTGGCTTCGGCGAAGCGAAACGGATCTGTAAAGCATTTTGAAGTGTCGAGTGCGACCCTGGAAGATGTCTTTGTGGAACTTGTTGACAAGAAAGCGAGCGGGTCCTGATGCAAGCCGTTCTGGCAGTGATGTATAGAGAATTCCTCATTCGCCGGACGAGCCCGATGTGGCTCTTTTTTGACATGTTGCTTCCGTTGCTGTACCTCCTGATGTTCGGCGTCGCACTGAACAAAGCCATGGGCGCAGGAATGCAGGCGGAGGGAATTACTGTGAGTTACACGGAGTTCTTCATTGCCGGCGTGCTTGCGATGTCTGCGTTCGGGAGCGCCACCAATCAGTCCTACGGGTTCTTCATCGACCGCGACAACGGCATCTTCTATGAATTCCTGACCTATCCCATGACGCGGGGGCAGTTCCTTTTTGGAAAAATCCTCTTTCAATGCATCATGTCCGTTGTGCAATGCGGTCTGACGTTGCTCGCAGGAGTGTACCTCCTTGACGTTTCCGTCCGATGGAATTCCATCCCCTTTGTGTTTGCCGGAATGATGATTGGGACAGCGGGTTGGTTTTTCCTTTTCGCCTCATTGGCTTTTCTTATCAGAAGAAACGATACGTTCAATACGGTACTGAACGGCTGTTACTTTATTCTGATCTTTCTGAGCAGCATGTTCTACCCGCTCGATAACGTTCCGACGTGGTTGAGGCTGGCTTCGCTTGCGAACCCGCTGACCTGGTTGACGGATGGATTGCGGTGGCTTGTCATAGGTGTTGGGGATGCGTCCTTTGTTTTGACAGAAATGGCGCTGTTTGTCGTCTTCCTTTTCTTTTCCTTTTGGCTCGCCTTAAAGGCGCTTCAAAGGGCTGTGTGAAGCATGGCTCTCGGTTTAATATACCATCAGGACTTTCTCAAACACGATACAGGTGCGGGTCATGCCGAACGGCCGGATCGGTTGAAATTCCTGATGAACCACCTCCTTCAATCACCCGTATGGAATAAGTTGCACCACATGTTGCCGACCCCAGCAGCATTGGAATGGGTGAGCAAAGTTCATCCGGAAGCATATATCAAGATGATTGAGAAACGATGCCGCGCTGGAGAAACGGTTCTCGATTCAGGAGATACACATGTGTCGAAGGAGTCTTATGATGTTGCCCTGCTCGCAGCGGGGGCGACACTCAACGCGGTGGACGCAGTGATGAAGGGGATAACCCAGCGGGTGTTTTGTGCAGTGAGGCCACCCGGGCATCATGCAGAGACCGCCACCGTAATGGGTTTTTGTCTTTTCAACAATGTGGCCATCGCTGCAAGGTACGCTCAGCAGAAACACGGAGTTGAGCGAGTCGCAATTCTCGATTGGGACGTGCATCATGGGAACGGAACGCAGCAAATTTTCTATGAAGATCCCACAGTGTTCTATGTGAGCCTTCATCAGTACCCGTTTTACCCCGGTACAGGCGCGACCGATGAAACGGGAGCCAGAAAGGGAAAAGGATTTACACTCAACTGCCCAATGAAAGCAGGGAGCGGGGAGAAGGAATACCTGGAAGCTTTTCGGGAGAGAATTCTGCCGGCTTTGAACAAGTTTCGACCGCAGCTTCTGATTCTTTCTGCCGGTTTCGATGCACACAAAGATGATCCCCTGGCAAACATTGAGCTCACCGAAAATTCTTTCGCAGAAATGACAAAGCTGGTGATGGAAATCTCAAACAAACATTGCGGGGGAAGAATTGTCTCTGTCCTTGAAGGCGGATACAATCTGAGCGCACTCGTGAAAAGCGTTGAAACACATTTGATCCACATGCAATGAAATATTTTCGGGAGGCCCGATCATGAAACCGGTACATCTCAAAATGCTTCCGGCACTTCTTTTCTTCTTCATCTTTTCTGAGTGCGGAACAACCACGATTATAGTCCCCGTCATGAGGCCCGCGGAGATTAACATGGGGAAACTGAAGAAAATAGCTGTTGCGAGGGTCACGGGAGAGGCGGCGCTTGATGTGGAGGATGACCTTATCAGCCAGCTTCTGGAAGCGCGGGCCTATGAAGTGCTCGACAGGGCGAACATCGACAAAATTTTGCTGGAGTACCGGCTTTCGTCATCAGACCTCATCGACGAGCGGACGGCCCTTCAAATTGGGAAAATGGTCGGAGCGGCGGCATTTATCTCGGCAAGAGTATCCGATTACAAATATGACGAGCAAGTGGCGCAAGGAGATCCCTACAAAGACAAGGACGGAAAAACGCACGTCCGGCACACGCGGAATGGGGCGGCAAAGGTGACGGTCAATTTCAAGATCACCGACCTGACGACGGGGAAATACATTTATTCACGAGATGTCACAGATGTTGCAATGGCTCAGACGTTTGCCGTGGACGGACGGCCAGGCCGAATCGACGATGACGAAATGCTGAAAAGCGCCCGCCGGAACGTTGTCCGAAAATTCGTCAACAAAATCTCCCCTCACTGGGAAAACGTGAACGTCCGGTTCCTGACGGATTCCGATTTGCCGGAGCTGGAATCGGGAGTCTCGTACGCGAAAATCCGTGAGTGGGACAGAGCGATCGAGCTGTTTCAATCCGCCGCGGCAAAATATGCCGGACACAAAAACCAGCATAAAGCGTACTATAATCTGGGCGTTGCATACGAGTACAGCTCGCAGTTTTCCGATGCGATTGCGGCACTGAGAAAGGCGTATGATCTCGAACCTGACAATGATTATATGGCGGAGATGGAAAACTGCAGATGGCGGGAACGCGAACATAACAAACTTAAAGAGCAAATAAAGGAAGAATAAGTGGTTGACTTGACAACGATTCGAGACAAGCGTACATTGAACTAGTTCTTTTTCAAAACAGTTTTCGTTTGCCGTTAGGGGTGTCCTGCACGCGCGGGACTGAGAAAAACCCTGGAACCTGATCTGGATCATACCAGCGAAGGAAAACGGACCACAGGA
>CAYIBG010000160.1:0-5240 GCA_964361365.1 uncultured Ignavibacteriaceae bacterium
CGTTTCTTCCCGTCGACCATGAAACAAGCGTCGTTGTAACATCCTGAGCGTTCACCCCGAGATAGAAATCAGTAAACGGGGAGTACAGCAGGCCGATGTCAAACCCGATGCCCGTCGCCGAATGATCTCCCAATGACCTGCGCACGAATTTCACGTTGGCCCCGTAGGAAAAAGCCTCGTCCACTTTCTTGGAATACGTAAAGTACATGGCCCAGTCAGCAGAAGAGAAATAGGTGATCTTATCGTTGTTGAGCCGAACAAAATTCTGCCACTGATCTGCTGGTAGGGGATTCCCGTTTGCGTCAATGCCGGCGTTTCTCGTATCCGGGATATTATCGACGCCGAGACGGATGAGGCTTATGCCAAGACTTACGTCGGGACCATAAGGAAGAGCGACGGAGGCAAAATCATAGTTGAAGAGACCGCCGAATCGTTCATCATGCATCAGCGTGATTTCCGGATAATTAATGCGAACAAGAGCTCCAGGATTCCAGTACCCGGCTGTCGCATCGTTCGCAAGAGCCGTGTAAGCGCCTCCCAACCCCAAAGCCCTCCCGCCCACGCCTATGGCAAGAAACTCCCCGGCATATTTTCCCACCGTTTGCGAGATTGCATATTGAAAGGTTAAACCGAAAAGGATTAGAAGCCGTCGTCTCATCGTCCCCTCTTTGCTAACTGACTAACTCGCCTCCAAGCTCTCTTTTGATCGCGGCAATAACAGGATGGTCATCCGGGTTCACGCTGTTTGAGGAGCGGGGTTTGCCTTCGGTTGAAGACTGTCTTTCTGTCTCCCGAAATGCTGCGGTTGCAGGCTGGATCACCGGCTCGATGGTTACTCTGAACCCGGTGACTTTGTGGAATGACTCAGACAGGAATTCCTTGTTGCGTTTAAGGGACGAAGCATGATACTCATCGGGGCACGCGATGCGGACCGTGCCGTTGCCTGCATCAAGAAGTCTGCTGGCGCTGAGCGTTGTCCAAACAGCGATTCTCGTTTTCTGAACATCTTCGACAAACGCTGGCCATTTTCCCGTTACTTCATTCACCGAGAATTTCGGCTCCGTCGCCGTATAGACGGGTTCCAGTGTTTTCAAGCCCGGGGCGTCTTGACGGATCGGGCTGAACGTCATCGCAACCTCGGGCTCCGGCCGCTGCACGTCGCCAAACCTTGTTGCCGCTGTGACGAGGGACGAGGCCTTCAGAGGTCCGGCGCTGACGCTTCCGACAACCTTGACGGCAGGCGAAGGGACTGGGTTGTGATGCGAAGTTTGGCTTGCTGACGGGGCGTTAACGCTTCCATTAAGTTTTTTTTTCAAGTCGTCAATCTGCTGCAAGAGATCCTGAATCTGGACCGCTCCATCCATTTTGATCATCTGAAGCAGGCTGGCTTCGAGCTTGAACCTCGGCTGTGGCGCCCAGCGGATCGCTGATTCGAGTTCGTTCACGAGTTTCATGAGGCGCAGGATATCCTGTTCCTTAAAAGCTTTCGCTTCCTGCTCGTATTTCTTTTTGTATGGCTCGGAAGTCTCGATGAGCTGCGAGGACCCCGTCGTCAGAACCACGAGGAGATTCCTCAGATGCTCTGCCAGCCCGCCGACAAACTCCCTGAGGTCATAACCGTTCCGAACGATTTCGTCGACGAGTTCGATCCCACCCCGAACATCCTTTTGCCGGACAAGTGATGTGGTCCGGAAGAAGATTTCCTGGTCAACGACGTTGAGGGCACGCACAAGCTCTGCGGTGTTGATCTCGTTGCCGCTGAACGACCGAACCTGGTCAAAAATACTCTGGGCATCACGAAGCGAGCCATCACCCTTCTTGGCGATAATCACCAGGGCGTCGTCGTCTATGTTGACCTTTTCTTCCTGTGCGATATACCGCAGCCGCTGGATGATTTCATCGAGGGCAATGCGCCGGAAATCGAACCTCTGGCACCGTGACAGAATTGTCATCGGGACTTTGTGCACTTCCGTTGTGGCAAAGACGAAGAGAACATGAGGCGGGGGCTCCTCGAGCGTTTTCAGCAGCGCGTTGAATGCCTCCTTCGTCAGCATATGCACTTCATCGATGATGTAGACTTTGTATTTTCCGCGGGTTGGCGCATAGCGGACGGACTCCCGCAGATTGCGGATTTCGTCCACGCCGCGGTTGGAGGCGCCGTCTATTTCAATGACATCGAGGCTGCGGCCGTTGGTAATCTCTTCGCAAACATCACACTTGTTGTCGGGGTTGTTGTTCACGGGGGAAGCGCAGTTCAGCGCTTTTGCGAGGATTCTCGCTGTCGTTGTCTTGCCAACCCCGCGGGTACCGCTGAAAATGTAAGCGTGTGCAACACGCTTTGCCGCTATGGCATTTTTGAGTGTGCTGGTGGCGTGAGTTTGTCCGACGACGTCTTCAAAAACAAGCGGTCGCCATTTGCGGGCAGTTACCTGGTAGGACATTGAGGTCAAAATGTCGAATTCAGAACGTAAAGTCAACCCGAAGAGCGCTTTTTCTTTCCGGGAGCTTCAAAGACGTGCTTCATAGCATCTTCGATGCTCTCGACGGGAATTATCTTGAGCCCTTCTTTCACCTTCTCGGGGATCTCCGACAGATCTTTTACGTTTTCGTTGGGAATTAAAATGGTTGAGATGCCGCTTCGCTGTGCGGCAAGGAATTTCTCATTCAACCCTCCGACAGGAAGGACGTTCCCTCGAAGGGTTATTTCACCCGTCATGGCAATGTCATTTCGAGCTTTGCGATTCCCCGCCGCGGAAATGATGGCCATCGCCATGGTGAGACCCGCAGAAGGCCCGTCTTTTGGAATCGCCCCTTCCGGCAAATGAATGTGGATTTCCTTGCCTTTGTAGAAATCAGCGTCGACAGCGAACTTTTTCGCATTCGACCGGATATAACTCAAGGCTGCCTGGGCTGATTCTTTCATGACGTCTCCCAACTGGCCGGTGAGGGTCAGCTTTTCCGTTCCCCTCATGATTGTGACGTCCACGTTGAGGATGTCTCCGCCCACACTCGTCCATGCCAGCCCCGTTACCGAGCCAACGCGCCGTTCCCGTTCTGCCGCTTTCTTTCTGAACTTGGGCACTCCGAGATATTGCTCGATTTTTTCTTCGGTAATAGTGAAGGTCTTTTTCGGCTTGTGTTCCTTCTTGCCGTTCTTCTGTCTTGAGAGAACAATCTCCTTTGCAACTTTGCGGCACACGGATGCAATATCGCGCTCCAGGTTTCGCACGCCGGCTTCCCGCGTATATTCCTGGATAATCTTCAGAATTGCCCCGTCGGCAAATTTCACCCGGTTTTTCTCCAATCCGTGTTCTTTCAACTGTTTCGGGATGATGTGTCGCTTGGCGATTTCTCGTTTTTCGTGCTCGAGGTACCCCGGAAGTTCGATGATTTCCATTCTGTCCTGAAGTGGAAGCGGGATGGCGTATCGAATATTGGCCGTTGTGATAAACATGACCTTCGAAAGGTCATAATCGACTTCCACGTAGTGGTCGTTAAATGCAACGTTCTGCTCGGGGTCGAGGACCTCCAACAGTGCCGAGGACGGGTCTCCACGGAAATCCATACTCATCTTATCGACTTCATCCATGAGAATCACCGGGTTGACCACGGCGGCCCGCTTCATGGATTGGATGATTTTGCCAGGAAGGGAGCCGATGTAAGTACGCCGGTGGCCGCGAATTTCCGCTTCATCTCTCATGCCGCCGAGAGACATTCGGACGAATTTTCTGCCTAATGCACGCGCGATAGATTTTGCGAGGGAGGTTTTGCCAACGCCTGGCGGGCCAACAAAGCACAGAATCTGACCCCGCATCTCCTTTACAAGATTGAGAACCGCAATGTGCTCCAGAATCCGGTCTTTCGGCTTCTCGAGCCCGTAGTGGTCAGTTTCGAGGATCTTCTTGACGTGGTTGATGTCGAGATTGTCTTTTGTGCGCTTATACCATGGAACGGCGATGAGCCAATCCAAATAATTGCGAGTGACCGTGAACTCGGGCGACATGGAAGGAGTCTTTTTCAACTTGTTAAACTCCTCCATCGCCTTCTCCAGGACTTCCTTTGGCATCTTGGCTTTTTTAATCTGCTCCTTGAGTTTTGAAAGCTCCGGAGAGGCCTCATCTTCGCCCAGCTCGTCCTGCAGAATCCGAATTTGTTCCTGGATAAAGAACTTCCGCTGCGATTTCTGGATGTTGTCCTGGACCTTCGTGTCGATTTCCCGCTCGATCTTCAGGATGTCGACCTCCGTCTTCAGGATTTTGGACAGCTCATAGAACTGGTCGCGTAGATTGATTATTGCTAGAACTCGCTGCTTCACCTCGACGCTCTGCTGAAGGTTGGATGCTATGTAAAAGAGTTTTCGTTGGGGCTCTTTGATCCCTTCAAAGGTCATGAGCACTTCGGGGGGAATATTCCTGTTCAAACGCACATATTCATTAAACAGTGATGTTGTATGCCTGATGAGCGCGTCGATTTCCTGGCTTGCCGGCAGCTGGGTCCTGTTCAGCGCAATCTCAGCCTGAAGGAAGTTCGGATTTGGCTGAAACTGCTTGATGCTGGCCTGAACCACGCCGTCGACGAGTATTTTCATGAGCCCGTTCGGCAGCTTGAGCATTTGGATGATTTTGGCGACAGTTCCGTCCCTGTAAATGTCGTCTTGACCCGGTTCATCCACGGCGGAGTTCTTCTGTGCAACGAGGAAGATGAACTTTCCCTGCTCAACGGCTTGATTGGCCGCCCTGAGGGACGATTCTCTACCGACGAGGACGGGAAAAATCATGTACGGAAACACGACCACATCCCTCAGGGGCAGCAGCGGTAATGAGGCGGGGATGCTGTTCAGGGTTTCGATTGACTCGTTACCCAATTTGATTGTAGTTTCTGCCATTTCTTCTGAGTTCTCCAAAACAAAAAGAGGGATCCTCCAAAGGAATCTTCTGGATTCACCCGTCTTTACTTATCTAAATATACCACGCAATGCGCCGATTGTCAAGATGATGAAATGAAGCTTTTAATGGCTCTCAGGAATCGCTTCGAACGATTCGTTGATTTGACTCCTAAATTTCGCTAATGTAGTCCCCGACTATGGACGATTTGTTTTCCTCTGCATTGTGTTTTCCCGCCTCGGACAATTCTTTACTTGTGCAATTCGGCAAAAACATTTCCGTTGAAACCCACTCAAAGGTTGCCCTTTTGACAAAGCTCGTGCTTGCAGACATGCCTAAAGGCTTTCTCAATGTACA
>CAYIBG010000161.1:0-5197 GCA_964361365.1 uncultured Ignavibacteriaceae bacterium
TGAATAATCTGTACAAGCACACGCAAATGCAGACGACGTTCGGCGTCATCATGCTGTCGCTTGTGGATGGCCGGCCGCAGGTCCTCACTCTGCGGGACATGATCCGGCTCTTCATCGAGCACCGAAACAACGTCATCGTCCGACGCACGAAGTTCGATCTGGATGAAGCCGAGAAGCGTGCGCATATCCTCGAAGGGTACCTCATCGCCCTCAAGGACATTGACGCCGTCATCAAGCTCATTAAGGCATCCAAGGATGTCGAAGAGGCCCGCGAAGGCCTGATGAAGAAGTTCAAGCTGTCGGAGATCCAGGCCAGGTCCATCCTCGACATGCGTTTGCAAAGACTCACCGGGCTCGAGCGCCAGAAAGTGGAAGACGAGTACAAAGAGACCATCAAGCTGATTGAGAAGCTCAGGGGTATCCTGAAAAACAAAAATTTGCAGCTGAAGATGATCGAAGACGAGCTGCTCGAGCTTAAGAAGAAATACGGCGACCCGCGCAGGACGGAAATCGTTTACAAAGCCGAGGAGTTTAGCGTCGAGGACATGATTGCGGAGGAAGAGGTCGTCATTACGATCAGCCACGGCGGGTTCGTGAAACGTTTCCCGGTTTCCGGCTACCGCCGGCAAACCCGTGGCGGCAAAGGAGTTACGGGTGCAGGGATGAAGGAAGACGACTTCATGGAGCACATGTTCGTCGCCAGTACACACGACTACATCCTGATCTTCACCGACAAGGGACGCTGTTACTGGCTGAAGGTGCACGAGATCCCCGAAGCGGGAAGGATGGCAAAAGGAAAGTCGATCAACAACCTGATCACCAAAGCGCCCGAAGAAAACATCTCCGCATTCATCGCCGTGAAGGAATTCGACGACAAGCATTGTGTGCTCATGGTGACGCAGTTGGGAATGATCAAGAAAGTCGTGCTTTCAGAGTTCAGCAACCCACGGAAGAGCGGCATCGTGGCGATGGGACTGAAGAAGAACGACATTTTGAAAGACGTAAAGCTCACAGACGGCACCTCCGATATCGTCATAGGAACGCACGAGGGAATGGCGATCCGGTTCCACGAAAAAGAAGCGCGGGCGATGGGACGTGGTGCATCGGGTGTGCGGGGAATACGGCTGGCCAAGAAAGACAAGGTTGTCGGGCTGGTGACATTAAAGCGCAAGGGAACAACGATTCTGATTGCAACCGACAAGGGCTACGGAAAGCGAAGCGACACGGAAGACTACCGTGTGAGCCACCGCGGCGGCAAGGGTATTATCACCGTGAAGACCTCGGATAAAACGGGCCTGATGGTGGCCATCAAGGAGGTTGTGGATTCAGACGATGTGGTCGTGGTGACAACGGGCGGCATGATCATTCGCCAGCACGCTACGGATATCAGGGTTGCGGGAAGGAACACGCAGGGTGTGCGGTTAATCCGGCTGCAGGAGGGGGACTCGGTTGCGGACGTGGCGGCGGTTGTCGCCGAAGAAGAGGAAGAGAAGAAGCTTGATGCGGAGACGGGAAAGCCAGGGAAACCAGGGGAGAATGGGAATGGAAAACAATAATCACTCGGTAAGGGTTTGATTAATCAAACCCCTACCCGGCGTTCCGATGATGTCTAGTTCTTCTTAAACAAGCCCTTAATCGTCTCTTCCGCCTTCTTCTTCACGCCTTCGGTCTGCTTCTTCGTTTCTTCGTCAATCTTGTTCTCGACTTCTTTTTTCTTTCCCTCGACCATCGCGAGTTTCTCGTTCACCTGACCCTCGTGTCCCTTCAGCCGGCTCGTCACATCTTCTTTTTTCTGGTTGAAAAGCGTCTCGAATTCTTTTCGCTTCTCTGCAATCCTCGCGTTCACCTTCGCCCGGATCTCGTTCTGTATACGAGCAACCTCGTCTCCGATGACTTTCCTGGTACGGGAGGCAATCTGGTCATCCAGGTCCGTTGAAAAACCGATTTGGAAGCTTCCGCCGCTGTTCCAAAGCCGTAAAGCCACATTGAAACCCTTGATGGATGTCAACACTTCCTTCACAATACGCTCCACGGTATTCTTGGGCTCGTTCTGGAAGGCCATCGTGAGGTTTGCGAAAGTGATCTTCGAAGTCGATTCAAATTTGCTGCCGGGAACGTTCACATCGATGTTGGCGCCGGCCACGGCCTTCGTGATTTTCGACGGTAAAAAGTCGGACCGGCCCATTTGCATATCTCTCACCTGCAAACCCGTCAACTTCGCATGGTAGTCGTCGACAGGCAATTCCTTGCGGCGGTCAAAAGAAGCCTTGAACCCGAGCGAGGTTGACCCGCCTTTTGTACTAGACAATTCGACCGCCAGGGGATGGCCGGTAATCCGCTGGTTGTTCGAGATGTCTCTCACTTCGCCTTTCAGATAGAAATACTCCGGATCCTGAGCCCTGTCGGTACCGCCAGAGACCACAATTTTCTTAATCCAGAGCTTCGGATAGGCCCGCTCAACGGGGAAGTGTATATTCTGGCCTTCAAACCGGTGCCGAGGATCTTCTTTTTCGGCTTTTCCTCCCAATCCTCCCGCAGGGACGTTTTCCCTCGCAAAATCGACCCAATACAGGTATTTAGCCACATTTTGCATCATTTCTTTGCCTAAGACCAGCTCGGCGAGACCCTGCATCGAGACGTCCGGAAGCCGGGCGAGACTGACGACAGCCTGGAAGTCTTCCTTTGCGAGGCGCTCTCCCTCAGTGTAGGCGCTCGAGAAACGGTTGACCTGGTCGTTGAGAGCACTCTTCCGCTCGTTAAACGTTTTGCTCACTTCGTTGGCGTTGTCGTACACTTTTTTGACGTTCTCGAAGGCGGACTTTGCGCTCTCGAGGCTCTTGATCTCCGAAACATTGACCGCTTTGACGCTGGTCTCGATCTCAGCAATTTTCGGCTTCGTTTTGTCGATTTCAGCAAGCGTCGTTTCCCATTGGCCGCTTGCATGCTGCACTTCGGATCTCAGCGAGTCGTAGTACTGAACGGTTCTCAGGTTCTGCACGCTCAAGAGGCTGTCGATCTTGATTTCCTTGCGGATCCGGTCAAGGTCGAACACCGGCGTTTTCTTTTCTTCCTTTGCCTGAAGGACCGGGGCAGCCTGCTCACTAAATTGAGCCGGCACGGCAGCGGCCGATGTGTCGCTCATTGGTGCGGCAGGTTGTTGAGCGCGTAATCGTTCAGCACGTTTTTCCGGCAGCGTCCCTTCTGTGGTGCGCTTTGTGCCCAGAATCAGGTTGTTCACCTCCACCGTCTCGATAATGAACTTGCTGCGCAGGAGCTGGCCAAAATCCAAAGCGAACTTCACAGTGCCGGTCTCGAAGATATTCTTCATGCCGTCCTGCGGGTTTGCAACCTGAAGGCGCGCGAATTCAATCCCGGTCGGCGAAAGACTCAGAACCAGGTCGTCAATGTCAACTTTGGCGCCGACGATTTTTTCTCCGGCATACTCGAGCCCGGATTCAACCCAGCGGTCGATAAACAAGTAGACTGTGAGGAGCAGGATGAAACCAGGAACAAGAACGAAGAGGACGAATTTCTTTCTCACGGCACGATCCCCGAATCGCGGATTTTCAAATACCACTGGACGAGAAAATTCTTGCTGATGATCTGGTACACCTTCCACTGCTCGATTTTGGTGTGCAGGTGATCGCGATAAGCGACGTAGAGTTTTTTCATACCCCAGAAGACGGGAAAGAAGAGCATCAGCGCCGCCACGACGCTTCCGAGCACGACCGTGTTGTTAAAACGCGTGAGAGGGGCAATGGGAGCGTTGTAGAGCGCAGTCCAAAGACCCGTTAGAGCGTCGACTTGAAGGAGCAGGAAATAGCCGAGGGCATGGAAAACCGGGTCGAAGATATAAGCGACGAGGCTAAAGAGTCCAAACGCAAGAATTGCGGCGGACAGGTTGACATCGAGAATCAGGATAACGAACCAAATCGCGAGGCCCTGCAGTGTGAGCGTTGGCGAGAGGCCGACAAGAGAACCCAGTGCGAACCCTCCGGCAACCTGGCGGGGCGTTTGGCCTGCGCGGAGGATGTTCAGAAAATCACTGAGAAGCTTGACAACAAACATGGTGGTAAGATAGGAGGCGATGGCTCAGGATTCAAGTTCCATCCGCGAACGGGCGAATTCCTGCATAAGCGGGCTCTCGAGTTTTATTCGAATCCCCAATGCAGAAAGAACCTTGCTCAATGTATCCACCTGGACCGTTTCTTTCCCGCTTTCGATATCGAAGATCACGGTCTTCCCAACATCGGCCAATTCAGCAAGCCCAAGTTGAGTAAGACCTTGTTTTTTCCTATGAAAGCGAATAATGTCCGCAAGTTCCGATGATGCGTTCATGAGACATATTACCGCTTTAACGGCAAAAAATCAATCAAGATTACCGCTATAACAGTAAAACATCAACTATTTGAGACGTTATCGGGGGATTGTTACGCTGGGAAAACCTTCCGAAGGTCTACTTGAAACGAGCGAACCTTCGGAAGGTCGGGTTAGGCTGATCGAAGCGCGTTGACGATGTTTAGTCGGGCTGCACGGACTGCGGGGAGGAATCCGCCAACGAGGCCCATCAGCACCGCAAAGATCAGGGCGGCCGTAATCGTGTCCGGTGTAAGTGCGAAGGAGAATTCGAGCTCCGAGAATGAGCCGAAGTTAAGCGTGGAAACCGTGAGGAACTGCAGGAACGACGCCAAAAACAGTCCAACCGCAGCTCCGACGAGCGAAATGATGAGTGATTCGGTCATAAACGCCGTGAGCACACTGCGTCTCCGGAACCCAAGGGCCCGAAGTGTGCCGATCTCAACGGTACGATTCGCAACGGCAGCATACATGGTGATCATCGCTCCGATGACAGCCCCAATACTGAAAAACACAGTGATGAAGATGCCGAGAGCGCTGATAAAGATCGACATGAATTCAGACTGCTCTTCGAAAAACCTGCGCTCGGTCTTCGCTTCAAACTGTTGAAGGCGGTTGTCAGCGGCGAATGTTTTGTTAATTGCGTCAAGCTGATCGGTACCGGCCATCCGGAACGTCACCGTCGAAAAAGCTCCCGGACGATTAAACGCATCCTGCATCTGGGCCACATCTCCCCAAACCTCCGAATCAAAAGCAGTTCCACCAGCTTCATACTTGCCTACGACCGTCCACGCATCGCCTGCGAACTTGATCGTGTTTCCCACCTGAACGCCTTCGAACC
>CAYIBG010000162.1:0-5180 GCA_964361365.1 uncultured Ignavibacteriaceae bacterium
GCACGCACGTTCGGATTGTCCAGATCGACGACTACCATATGGAAATCAACCCGGAAGGCCACCTACTTCTCTATAAGAATGTAGACAAGCCCGGGATGCTCGCAAAAGTCGGTGCCGAGCTTGCTGCGGCCCAAGTCAATATTGCCGGATTGGCATTGGGCAGGGATAACCCCGGTCAGAAAGCGCTTACCGTCATGAACGTCGATAATCAGCTTTCTCCGGAAGTCCTGAGAAAGCTCGAGAGAATCGATGGGGTCTTTGAATTGAGGCTTGTGAAGCTCTGACAAGATTTCCAAAACAAGGTTCCACCGCAGATGTCTACATTTGACTACACCAGCATATTCTGACCGAATTGTAGAGGCTTGTTAAAAAAGGACTTGACAAGAGCAACTCCAAGCTCTATATTTCTCACAGTAACCCACTGAAACGCCAACCTACAAGAAGGAGGTGACGCGTATCAACCTCGCAATTGGGGAGGATCAAGTCTTGCGAGGTCCGACAACTTGAAAAAGTTTGACTCACCAACGCCAGAAGAGAATCGCGTTCACAATGAAATTTGTTGGGGCGGGTTTCCTTCTCGGTTGAAGTAGAACCCACATTTACATAAAACATTCTCCCATTCAGAAGGAGGTAGCTATGCTTCGAAAGCTATTGGTAGGTTTCATCGCGATGTTCCTTCTCCCGGCATTGCTTGTAGCGCAGGACGGCAAATTGCGCGGCAAGGTGACGGACAAGGAATCCGGTGAACCACTCATCGGCGCAAATGTCCTCGTCGAAGGAACGAGTCTCGGTGCCTCGACGGACATCAACGGCGAGTATATCGTCCTGAGTGTTCCCGCTGGAACGTACAGCGCGAAAGTATCGTACGTCGGGTATTCACCAGTGACGATTTCAAACATTCGGCTTAGTTCGAACCAGACGACGACACAAGATTTTGCTCTCTCGAGCACGGCTATCCAGGTGAGCGCTGTGGAAATTATAGCGGAGCGTCCGTTGATCCAGCGCAACACGACCAGCACAGTCCGCGTTGCGACGCAGGAAAATATCACGAACTTGCCCATGCGCGGTTTGCAGAACATCGTTGCGCTTGAGGCGGGGGTCGTGCAAAAAGATGGAATCCTGTACATCCGCGGCGGACGAAACGGTGAAGTTGCGTATTTCGTCGACGGCGCAAACGCGACAAACCCGTTCACAAACCAGCAAGGCGTGAACGTTATTCAGGAAGCGATTGAAGAGCTCCAGGTCCAGACGGGCGGCTACACTGCAGATCTGGGAGGAGCTAATTCAGGACTCGTTCGCACGACAACTCGCACGGGCGGATCGGCGATGAAGTTTACGGTCGACTATCAGACCGACGATTTTGCCAAACCAGGCAAACAGTTCCTCGGAACTTCCGCGTTCGGATACCGGAATGCCGTTGTGACGCTTGGTGGGCCGCTTGGTTCCAATGACATTCGGTTCTTTGTTGCGGGCCAGCATAATTTCAACCGCAGCCGGCAAAGAATCTTTTTAGAGCCTTTTAAGTTTGAAAACATGGTAACGGATGGGCTCGGTTCGCGTCCAGCGGGAACTCCTCTGCCGGGACCAGTTGAATTCCAGCGGAACTACCTTTACAACGCCTGGAGTGAAAGCAACCAGATTCAAGGTAACCTGCTCTTCAACCTTGAGTCGTTCAAAGTGAAGGTTGCCGGTTCATACGAAAAGAGTTCGTCCATAGGCGGCGGAACGTGGCCCGGTGCATTGCAGTTTATCTTCAACCAGAAAAAGAACACGTTGAGTGATGTGGAAAGGATGCTGCTCAATGCGCGGCTGACGCACATCCTCACTCCCTCGGCTTTCTACGAAGTGAGTGTATGGTATCAAGGGCTTTCGAACAAGAGATACGACCAGGATTTCAAAGACGCCTCATTTGAGGATCTCCTGAAATACCCCGACAGCCTGGCAAATGCAGCGCTTGGTTATACCGGCTGGACCGGTCGGTATAGCGGCCCTCCGACTTATTCTACGATCTTTGCATTCAATTTTGCAGACCCGAGCGCACCGAATAACTCATACAGCAAAGGGAAACAAACCTCATTTGGCGCGTCAGTAGATTTCACTTCGCAGGTAAATTCACGCTGGGAATTGAAACTCGGCGGCCGTTTGGAGAACTGGGTGATCCGAAGCTACGGCTTTGGCAGCATTGCCGGATTCCTGAATTATATGGACTCAAACGGGGATGGCGTGTTTGATAGAACACACGCAGACGCGTATGAGGAAAGGGTGCGTGTCATGCGGGCAGGAGCCATCGGAGCCGTCGGATATGACTATAAAGGTAAAGAAACCGATGATGTACTTGACGGTCCGGGAAAGCCCGTCTTTGCCTCGGCGTATGCCCAGAACAAGTTTGAATACGGAGACCTCATTGTAAACCTCGGTGCCCGCTACGAGTACTTCAACCCAAAGGGCAAATCAGTTCCTCAGACGATCAACCCCAAAACTGGATTGATAGATTGGGATGATCCGGAGCTAAATTCAGCTTTGGGTGTCGTCAACGAGCAAAACCTCCAGGAAACAAAGCCCTTCAACCTGCTCCTGCCGAGAATCAGCTTCTCGTTCCCTGTGACTGATCGAACGGTATTCTATGCATTGTATGGCAAGTATGCCCAAATGCCGGCGCTGAACCAGCTCTATATCAACAACATCACGTTGAGCGACTTGGTGAACCCGACGACGCGTACGCCTTATAACCTCGGCGGATCGCCCGTCGGATTCCTGATGAAACCGGAACGCCTGACGCAGTATGAAATGGGATTGCGGCAAAGCTTGACCGATAACTTCGCAGTCACCATCACCGGTTTCTACAAGGACACAAAGGACCAGCTGGCCCTCAGAAGGATCTTCAATTCTGCAAACATACCGTTGTTCGTAGCTTATACCAACGAGGATTTTGGAACACAAAAAGGCCTCGAGGTCACGCTGGAGCTCCGAAGGACGAGTCGCTTGCAGGCCAAGGTGAATTACACGCTTTCCGATGCACGCGGAACGGGGTCGCAATCACGGTCGTCACAGAACGCCGTGACGGACGAACTCTTGGCGAGATTTCCGAACTTTGTTACTCCGCTTGATTTCAACCAAACTCACCGAGGATCCGCGACAGTAGATTATCGTTGGGACAAGGGAGACGGCGGAGCGATCTTGGAAGGAATGGGCGTGAACTTCTTACTGACGTTCAACAGCGGACACAACTACACGAAGATTGCGGAGCCACAGAACCTCGGCCAATCCAGTCCGTGGCAAATCGGGGTCCGCGCTCTGGCGGATTCCAGAAGCCGGAATCCCGTTGAGCCCATCAACACCTCGAGCACTCCGTGGGTGTTTACCGTGGACATGACATGGAGCAAAGTGTTCTTCATGGGCGGGGGAAGCCTCGAGTTATATGCGCGTGTCCTGAACCTCTTCAACTCAAAGAGTGTCATCAACGTGTACCCGACGACCGGTACGCCTGACGACGACGGCTGGCTGAAGAGCCCGTTTGCCGCAGCATACAAGGCAATTCCGTTGTATGAGGAATTCTACAGGACCATCAACCTCCAGAACCGTCATCATTACCTTTCGCTTGGAAACGGCGGCGGGTTGGGCGGTCAAGTGGGTAGCGACCTGTATGGTTCGCCCCGTGAAATCCGTGTCGGTGTGAAGCTCGACTACTAGAAATCTCCCGGGGGCCCCGGTGAACGCCGGGGCTCCTGTGACATTGAACTCAACTAAGAAGGAGTACTAACAATGAATTTCAAGAAGCAAGGAGTCTACCTCGGAGCTCTCCTGCTCGTGTGGTGCTTTACACTGGCAGCGAAAGATCCGGAGAAGGCAAACAAAGAAAAGACGCCCCTTTTGAAGGGCGCAGGTTCACCCATTTATGGGCTCATCAACATTGGGAATATCACATCCTGGATGCGCAATGACGGCCAATCGAACCACTCTCCCGGTGGAGATAACGGAATGTACTATCCCAAAGGCACCGGCAACGTCATTTATCAGGACTGCGTAAACTGGAGTGCAAAGCTCTTCCTGGATGCAGCCAAGACAAGGCCCGCTGCCTCGAAGCCAATTCGAGTGGGCGGTGGAAGTTATGGTGTGGGAACGAAAGCAGGATGGGTCACAGGCCAGGGTTCTACGGCAACGGCCGTGATTCCTGCTGCTGGGGATAATGTGCGAGCTTGGCGCGTGCGCAGGGACTACGCTTCAATGTCAGACGCCGAAGCCGCAGCAGATGCAGCTTCTAACAATGAGGTCCCCATCACAGACGTCACAGCCGCTATGATCGCATCCACGAAGGCTCAGTACGATCTCGATTGGACAACTTGGGGCTCAGTGGTTCAGTACGGTGCGCCGTACATCGAGCGAAACGGGACGCCAGGATATCAGGCCCCGGAGGCTTTCACAAATATCGTTGACAAAACAAACACCACCTTCACGGTCGACAGTCTCATTGCCAAAAACAGAGACGAGCCGGGCATCGCAGGCATCGACCCCAATTCACCGGCAGACCAGGTGATCTGGGCGGCGTATAACGACCTTGATGTGACTCAGTCATTGCGTTTTGTGGGATCCGACCCCACAGGACTTGAGATTTCGAAGATCATGTGGGCTTACAAAAGAAGTGATGCTCTTGGAAACCTTTATTTCACGAAATACAGAATCATCAACAAAGGCGGTGTCGATACGACGGTCGGCGTCAAAGGGTCCTTCTGGCTTGACAGTATGTATGTCTGTCAATGGTCGGACCCCGACCTCGGTGGCTTCACGGATGACCTGGTCGGATGCGACACAACCTTAAGCATGGGATTTATCTACAACGCAAACCCGGTCGATCTCACGTTCAGTCTATTCGGCCTTGCTCCTCCGTCATCGGGTTACGACTTCCTCCAGGGTCCAATTGTTGCGGCCCCCGGCGATTCCGGTGTGTTTGACCTGAAACGCCGTTACAATGTGAAAAACCTTGGCATGTCGACTTTTGCATATTTTTCAGCCGGAAGCCCGTACAGCGATCCTCCGGGTGGACCTACGAACTACCAAAATGGCTCAGGCCGCTGGTCCAAAATGCATCGTGGATTTGCACCCTTGGGCGATTTTACGAATGCTCCTGTTCCTTATGCAAGCGGTCCGTTCGCGGTTTCCAAGTTCCCCTTGTCAGGCGACCC
>CAYIBG010000163.1:0-5176 GCA_964361365.1 uncultured Ignavibacteriaceae bacterium
GGAACTTCGTGAATAACTGGCTGCCGACAAATTCCGCCGTCCCTATTTCTGTCGCTCGTTGCGCATTGATGGGAGCATAGGAAGAACCCAGAAAGCCCAGGACGTAGATCAGCTCCATGAGCAACGCAAAAGCCAATCCAACCGCAACGACCTTTTTCCACGAGAGTCCATCAATCAGTTTGCGCTCGTCGCCGAGGTTCAGCAGCATAATCACGAAGACAAAAAGGACCATGATCGCACCTGCGTACACAAGGATCTGTATGACTGCGAGAAATTGCGCGTGCAGAGTCAGATACAAGCCGGCCAGGCAGAAAAAATTCAAAATGAGATACAAAGCGGAGATAACGGGGTTGCGGCGTGTCACCACAAGGAGGGCGGTGAGGATTCCGCCGGCTGAAAGAAGATAAAACGTGAAAGATTCGACGGTCACAGGGGAAGTTCCAGAGATGCTACGTCCATCGCCGCATCAGGGCTCGCGGACCCATCGAATCAACTCGGGAATGGTCGGCCGTTTGCCGTACACCAAAATAGCGACGCGGAAAATCTTTCCCGCCGCCCACATCATGAGCAGGACAGAAACAATCAGAAGCGCAATCGTGCCGAGGATTTCCCACGTCGCCGGCATCTGAATGGGTATCCGCAACACCATGAACGTCGGCGTGAGAATAGGAATGAATGAGAGAATCTTGAACATCAATGAATCGGGGTTCTGCATCACCGGCATCGCCAGCACAATTGGAAACACCAACGCCAGGCTTACATACGTGGTGATCTGCTGTGCCTCTTGCTCGGTGGTGACCGGAGAGCCCGCAGCAACAAAAATCGCTGAATACAATAAATAGCCGAGAATGAAATAAACGAGAGAAAGCAAAATATGCTCGGGAGTGAAGAATTGACCGCCAGTTTTCAATGAAACGCCAAGGCCAATGGCACCCCATATGAGCATTTGAACAATTCCGAGACCGCTGAGGCCAAGGATTTTGCCCACCATAAGATCCCCCGCGGAACACGAGGAAAGCAAAACCTCGATGACCCGGTTCGACTTTTCTTCCACAACGCTTCGGATGAGCAGCTGGCCCATTGTTAAAACAAGAAACATGAGCATCATAATGACGATGTACGCGCTAAAGAATGTTTCGAGAAATCCCGATTCCTTCTCCTCCCCCTTTTCGTTGACCTTGATGGACCGAACATCAACGTCAGTCATCAGATCGCGGACAAGCTTTGGGTCGTACCCTTTCGACGCCAGCCTTTTTTCCACGACAACTTCTTCGATTGTTCTCGAAAAACGTTCTTGAAGTCGAATATTTCCAACATTCGGAGCCCGGTATTCGACTTTTCCGCTATCGTTTACAGTGGCAGGGATGGTGAAGTATCCCTCTATCCTGTCATCAGCAATCATGGAATTCGCCAGAGACTTGGCGCTTTCCAAATCCCCCTGATGTGGAATTGTTTCGATCTTGTAGTTTGGCCGCTTGTCGGGGAGCTTGTATTTTTCCTCAAGCCTGACCGACAACGGGCCAGCAATCGAATTCGTCTCGTCGATGATTCCGATTGTAATAGGTTTTTCGTCCGGCCTGGTGGCCAGCAATCCCGGAAGAATTCCGAAAGCGAGGATGATCACCGGCATCAAAACGAGCGAGATGATAAAAGCCTTTGATTTCACCTTCTCAAGAAACTCCCACCTGGCGACCTGGAGATATTTCATCAGTTTTTCTCTCCGTCCGATTCCCGCTGCTCTTTCTCAACCCTGGATTTTACCATGAGATATCTGTAGAACGAGAAGGCGACAGCGGCGATGACGACAGCCGGCAGCGTGAACGACGGCTCCGGTTTCCCAATTTCGAAGGCCAGCAAAACAACCGCAAGAAGGCTCCCTCCAATCATGGAGAGCAGCTGCTTTCGGACCCTTGGGTCTTTATTCACACTGGATTTCTTCGGAGCAAGAAGCAGTTCCTCTGCCTTCACTTCCGGTTCTTTGGGAATCCCGACGACACTGACAAAAATCGAATTCAACGAAGGTTCCACCACTTCGAACTTCCTGAGATTCAATTTTGTGTCGAGTTTGCCGAGCAGGTCCGTCGCTTTTCCTATATCGACCAATTCCAGCTCCGCGTAGTTCTGATATACATCTGCTCTCTTCACCGTCGGCAGTTGTTTCAGGAAAGAGCCGTCTCCTTCGAACTCCAGGTGCACGGAGTTTGTCCCGTATTTTTTCTTGACATCCCTCAAAGCACCGCCGAGCACAATCTTGCCCTTGTTGATCAGGCAAATGTTGTCGCACATTTTCTCCACTTGTTCCATCTGATGTGTCGAAAAAATGACGGCGGTGTTTTGCTGACGCACCTCCATCAGAATGTCTTTCAACAAAATCTGGTTGACGGGGTCAAGGCCGGAGAAGGGCTCGTCGAGAATCAGCAGCTGGGGTTTGTGGATGAGGGCTGCTATGAGTTGAATCTTCTGCTGGTTTCCCTTCGAAAGCTCCTCAACTTTTCTATGACCGGCATCCTTCAGGCCAAACCGCTCAAGCCACCGTTCCGCCAACGGCGTAGCCTCGTTCGCAGATAAACCCTTGAGAGAAGCGAAATACAGAATGACGCTGATGATTTTGCTTTTCTTATACAACCCGCGCTCTTCCGGCAGATAACCGATGATGTTCCACATCTCCGGGCTGAACGGTTTTCCATCGAACGTGATTTCCCCGCTGTCCGGCCTGATGATGTTCAGAACCGTCCGGATGGTCGTCGTCTTGCCGGCGCCGTTCGGGCCGAGAAGTCCGAACAACTCGCCGCGCTGGACCTCGAGCGACACGCCATCGACCGCGACGACGGTATCGAATTCTTTTCTGAGATTTACGACTTTAAGCATCTAGGTTAAAATATAACCGCAAAGTTCCCAAAGAAGACGCAAAGTGCGCAAAGATGGTTTTACAATCTTCGCGTCCTTTGTCCTTAATCATCCAAATGATTGACTAGTCTCTTTATTCCGTCTTTCAGTTTTGCTACGTTAAAGTTTATCAGCAATCCCAGCTTGCATCCGCTTAGTTTTAAATAAGTCAAAATCTGTGCAACGTGCACGTCGTTGATAGCATCGACAGATTTGACTTCAATAATCACTTTGTCCTCAACCATCAAATCTATTCTGTAACCGACTTCGCATGTTTCTTCCTTATACACTAACGGCAAGCCCAATTGGTGTTTTACAGCAAGGCCTCTCAATCCTAGCTCTCTTCTCAATGAAGCTTCATATGCTGATTCCAATAAACCCGGGCCCAAGGCCTTATGAACTTCGATCGCAGCCCCAATAATCTCTTTCGAAAGCTCATTCTCTCTCACTCTGGGTCCTTTGGGCCTACTTCGCGTCCTTTGCGTTTATGTTTTTCTTACGGCGCCAATCTGTAAATCATTCTCGGGAAAGGAATCGTTTCACGTAAATGATCGAGCCCGCAGATCCAGCTTACTGTTCGCTCGACACCGAGGCCAAATCCCGCGTGAGGTACGGTGCCGTACCTGCGCAAATCCAGGTACCATTCAAAAGCTGCCTGCGGCAATTTGTGTTCTTTAATTCTCTCCAGCAAAACATCAAGATTGTCCTCACGCTGGCTACCGCCAATAATTTCCCCGTAACCTTCCGGGGCGAGAACGTCCAACGCAAGCGCCACTTTTGGATTCTCTGGGTCGCGCTTCATGTAAAACGCTTTCACCTGTGCAGGGTACCGATGTACCATCACTGGTCTGTCAAATTCCTCCGAAATAACGGTCTCATCCGTACCGCCGAGGTCGCCCCCCCATTCAAATGCTATTCCCTTTTTTCTCAGAATCTCGACAGCCTCATCGTAACTGATGCGCGGGAGCGGCTTTTTCACGTTTTGGAGCAACGTCGTATTGCGTTCAAGAGCCTTCAGCTCCGGTTCACGAGTTTTCAAAACTGTTTGTACAATGTATTCCAGAAACTCTTCTGCCAGCTCCATGTTGTCATTCAGGTCGTTGAATGCAACCTCCGGCTCCACCATCCAGAATTCGGATAAATGCCGGCGAGTCTTCGACTTCTCAGCCCTGAACGTTGGCCCAAAACAGTAAACCTTCCCGAACGACATTGCACCCGCCTCGGCATACAACTGGCCGGACTGGGTGAGATAGGCCTTTCCGAGGTCAAAGTACTCCGTTTCGAACAACGTGGATGTGCCTTCAACGGCGTTCGGAGTGAGAATCGGCGAGTCGATGAGTGTGAAACCACGGCCATCGAAAAAATCCCGGATGGCTTTGATAATGGTATGCCGAACACGCATGACCGCATGCTGGCGTGAAGAGCGAAGCCATAAATGCCGTCGGTCGGCGAGAAACTCGACTCCATGTTCCTTCGGAGTTATCGGGTACTCTTGTGCAACCTGGATGATATGGAGGCTGCTCACATCAAGTTCGAATCCTCCCGGCGCCCGGTCGTCTTTTCGGACCTTGCCTCGAACGGAAAACGACGATTCCTGAGTCAACGCATCGAACGTGGAAAAAACCTCATCCGAAATATTTCCTTTGACCATGACGCACTGGATAATCCCGGTTCCATCCCGCAAGAGCAAAAATCGGATCTTGCCGCTCGAGCGTTTGTGGTAGAGCCAACCCTGAAGTTGAACTTCCTGGCCGGCGTGTTTTGAAAGGTCTTCTATATAGATGCGGGGCATGCAGGTTTACAAAAAGGCTGAAAAATATAGCAAAGTAATAGTACTTCTTCAATCAAAATGGAGAAAAACTGAGGAGAAAATGTGCTGCAGTAGGAAAGATTCTTGAATTGGCGGAAGGTCAGTGAATCATAACGGAAGGTCGCGGTGAGACGAGTCAACTGGTTTCGAGTCACCCCTTTCGTTACGCACCTGGTTCCCAACGTCGACGTCCTTGAATTTTGCTTCGGCAACATCCTTGTATTCCTGTAACGGCTTCGACGGTTGAGTCTGGTTCGGAGCTGGCGGCTGGTGAGACGGGCGTCTCGTAAAACCAAAGAAAGCCCGTAAAACTCCGGAGACGATGATGAACAGGATATAAAAAAGAAAAGCGAAAAGAAGAAATCGAATCATGGCGTTCCTGTTAAGACTCCCGGAATCTCACCATGGTTCCTTTAAGATTCCGGGAGTCTCGGTGTTTACTTTTTCACACCCGGATTATAGTACTCAATCGGCGCCCGG
>CAYIBG010000164.1:0-5160 GCA_964361365.1 uncultured Ignavibacteriaceae bacterium
CTGGCGGCTCGATGAGAACAGGGTTCCAGAATTCAAGCTTATGGATTTCATGGATATACGGGCGGACGCAACGCCGATGAGGTACCCGAAAGCCGGTGACGCCAATTCCATCGTGAAAGTTGGAGTTGTCGCGCTCGACACGAAGAAGACCGTATGGATGGACCTGGGGACCGATGATGATATGTACATACCCCGGATGCAATGGTCTCACAGACCGAATACGCTGATTCTTACACGATTGAATCGGCTACAGAACAGAGTCGAACTGATGGCTGGGGACGCTGCAACGGGGAAAACCGCAGTCTTCTTCACGGAGGAGGAAAAAACCTGGATTGAAGAGCGTTACCAGGCTCATTTCCTGAAGACCAGGGACCAATTCGCCTGGATCTCAGAAAGAGACGGATTCTCTCATGTGTACTTGTTTGACATGAACGGGAAACTCATCCTGCAAATTACGAAAGGAAGATGGGATGTATCGGGCATCGCGTTGATGGATGAAAAGAACAACCAGATTTTTTTCAACGGTGCTGCAAAAACACCACTGGAAAACCAGCTGCACTCTGTAAAATTGGACGGTTCGGGAATGCAGCAGCTCACCCTGGACGGATACAGCCACCGGACAACCCTTTCCCCGAGCGGGGCACATTTCATCGATTACTCTTCGAGTGCGAGCAGTCCGACAAAGATTGCGCTCCGTTCCTCTGACGGGAAGACAATCAGAGTTGTCGAGGAAAACGAGATTCCCGCTTTGAAGGAGTATACGCTCAGCAAGCAGGAATTCTTCACGTTCAAAACTACCGACGGCATCGAACTCAACGGATGGATGATGAAACCGGCTGACTTTGACGCTGCAAGAAAGTATCCCTTATTGCTATATGTCTACGGAGGGCCTGGGTCTCAAACGGTGACCAATAGCTGGGGCGGCACCAATTTCCTATGGTATCAAATGCTTGCACAGAAGGGGTATATCGTGGCGAGCGTAGACGGGCGCGGGACAGGAGCGAGGGGAAAAGAGTTCAAATCGATAACGTACAAGAATCTCGGTAAATGGGAAGTGAACGACCAGATCGAGGCAGCCAAGTATTTCGGGTCGCAAGTCTATGTGGACAAAACCCGCATCGGGATTTGGGGATGGAGTTACGGTGGCTACATGTCATCGCTTACGATTTTACAGGGGGCGGATTATTTCAAGACTGCCATAGCGGTTGCCCCCGTAACGCACTGGAAGTTTTACGACACGATCTACACGGAGCGATACATGCAACGACCGCAGGACAACGAAGAGGGATACAAGGAAAGCGCTCCTGTGACTCACGCGTCAAAACTCAAAGGCAACCTTCTCATCGTTCATGGAACGACAGACGACAACGTGCATTGGCAGAATACCGTCCAGTTCGTCGATGTGCTCCAGAAGGCCGGAAAACAGTTTGAAACGATGTACTACGTCAACAAGAACCACGGGATTTCAGGCGGGAACACACGCGTCCATCTTTTCGACATGATCACGAATTACATTTTGGAGAAGCTGTGAAGCAGAAACACGTGTCGGTCTGATTCGCGACCGGACTACAAGGTTGCTTTCAGTTTTCGCACTTCTTCGCCGGTCAGATTTCTGTGTTCCCCCGGCTCAAGCAGTCCGAGTTCCAGCAACCCGATTCTGATTCTCACCAGCCTCAAGGTCGGAAACCCCGCCGCCGCTGTCATCCTCCGCACTTGCCTGTTTCGTCCTTCTCGCAATGTGATTTCGAGCCAGCATGTGGGCACGGTTTTCCGGAACCGAATCGGAACCGGCCTCGCCGACACCGAAGGCTCCTGCTCCAACAGGCGTACCTCTGCCGGCCTGGTTTTTTTTCCCTGAACCGCAACGCCTTTTCTGAGTTCATCGAGCGAACGTTCCGTGGGGAGCCCCTCCACCTGAACAAGATACGTCCGCGCGTGTCCGAATCTCGGGTCGGTGAGACGGTGATTCAACCCGGCATCGTTTGTCAGAAAAAGCAAGCCTTCGCTGTCTGCATCGAGTCTTCCGGCGGCATAAACGTCTTTTGGAAACGGCCCGAAATCGCGCAACGTCTTGTGGTCGCCTTCTTTCGAAAACTGTGGGAGGACGCCGTAAGGCTTGTGGAAGAGGATATAATGAAACAGATGAGTGGCCGGTGGTTTTCTCATAGAAATAGAAATCCCCCGATTTATTCGGGGGATTTTTGTTGCCAAACTTCCGGGACCTTTCGATCAGTTCAAATCGGCGACTTCCTGGTCCTTCTCCTCAAGCTCATCGCCTTCGTCCTTGGTCGAGTCGGTGAATTCAAGGTCATCTTTCTTCTTGTTGAATCTCACCTTCACTTTGCTCCCTTGCGCGAAGGTCCCTTTCAGGATTTCCTCAGCAAGCTGGTCTTCAACGTATTTCTGGACGGCGCGACGAAGCGGCCGAGCGCCGAACGCAGGGTCATAGCCTTTGTCCGCCAGGAACGCCTTTGCACCCTTTGAAATCTCGATCGAAATTCCCATGGCATTCATGCGCTTGAACAGTTCCTTTGCCGCAATGTCGATGATCTGGAAAATGTGTTGTCGTTCGAGATTGTGGAAAACAATTGCCTCGTCAACACGGTTGAGGAACTCGGGGTTGAAGATGCGTTTCAGAGCATCCTCAATGTTTCCCTTCATGGTTTCGTATTTGTCCTTCGTTGAACCAGTGCCGAATCCGAGACCGCCTGTGACTTTGATATCACGTGAGCCGATATTGGAGGTCATAATGAGAATCGTGTTCTTGAAATCAACGCGCCGGCCAAGGCTATCCGTCAGAATACCGTCATCCAGCACCTGCAAAAGGATATTGAAGACATCCGGGTGGGCTTTTTCGATTTCATCCAACAACACCACTGAATACGGTTTTCGTCGCACTTTCTCAGTTAGTTGGCCTCCCTCTTCGTAACCCACATAACCTGGAGGCGCTCCAACTAGTCTGGACACTGAGAATTTCTCCATGTATTCGCTCATATCGATGCGAATAAGGGCTTCTTCCGTGTCGAAAAGGTAGCGGGCAAGGGCTTTTGCCATCTCTGTTTTTCCGACACCGGTCGGACCCAGGAAGATGAAGGATCCGATAGGCCGTTTTGGGTCTTTTAAGCCTGCCCTTGCTCTTCGAATTGCCTTCGTGAGCTTTCCAATGGGCTCATCCTGGCCCACGACAATTGCCCTCAGCGCTTCATCCATTTTCAACAATTTTTCCGACTCGCTCTGGGCGACCTTCTGGACCGGGATGCTGGTCATCATAGAAACGACCGCCGCGCAATCCTCTTCGCCGACTTCGTAAACGGTATCGTGAGACTTCAATTCCCACTCACGTTTGGCTATCTCGAGGTCGCTCAGGAGCTTTTTCTCAAGGTCACGCAAACGAGCTGCTTCTTCAAAATTCTGGTTCTTGACAACCTGATTCTTCGACAGACGAATTTTTTCGACCTCTTCCTCGAGCTGAAGCACCTCTTTCGGGACTTTTATGTTTGCCAGGTGGACCCTCGATCCTCCTTCATCCATGACATCAATCGCCTTGTCCGGCAGGTATCGGTCCGTGATGTAGCGGTCACTCAGACGAACGGCGGAATCGATGGCCTCGTTGGTGTAACGGACGCCGTGGTGCTCCTCGTATTTATGCTTGATATTCTGAAGGATCTGTATTGTTTCGTCCACCGTGGTCGGGTCCACCATGATTTTCTGGAAGCGGCGGTCGAGGGCTCCGTCCTTTTCAATGTATTGCCTGTATTCATCGAGTGTCGTAGCGCCTATGCACTGAAGGTCGCCACGCGCCAAGGCGGGCTTGAACATGTTCGAGGCATCGAGAGACCCGCTTGCACCGCCGGCGCCAACAATGGTATGGAGCTCATCAATGAACAGAATGACATCCTTGGCTTTTTCAAGTTCATTCATCACGGCTTTCATGCGTTCTTCGAATTGGCCCCGGTATTTCGTTCCCGCAACAAGGGCAGCCAAATCCAGAGTCACAACCCGCTTATCATGAAGAACCCGCGAAACCTTCTTTTGGACAATACGAAGCGCCAGGCCTTCTGCAATGGCCGACTTTCCGACGCCAGGCTCGCCAATCAAAACAGGGTTGTTCTTTTTCCTTCGGCTGAGAACCTGGGCAACGCGTTCGATCTCCTTTTCCCGGCCTACGATGGGATCGAGTTTATCCTCAGCAGCGAGCTTGGTCAAATCCCGGCCAAAATTGTCAAGAACAGGAGTTTTCGAGCGATCCTGCTTCTTTTCCCCGGCGGCGTGTCCGGCTGCAGGCGGAGTTGAAGGTTTTCCAGAAATGATGTTGTCGAGTTCGTTTCGGACGACGTCGTAATGCACGTTGAATTGGTGCAGTATTTGCGCGGCGATATTGTCATCGTCACGAAGCAATGAGAGCAAAAGGTGCTCTGTTCCAATAACATCCGACTTGTAGAGCTTTGCTTCCAGGTATGTAATCTTAAGGACTTTTTCGGCTTGTTTGGTAAGCGGGATATTACCGATGGTCAGAGTTCCACCCGAAGTCCGGACGGTGTCTTCAATGGCCTTTTTCAACCGATAGAGGTCAACGCCAAGATTCCGGAGGATCTTGACAGCGATTCCTTCTCCTTCACGAATGATTCCTAACAACAAATGCTCGGTGCCGATATAGTCGTGGCCCAACCTCAGAGCTTCTTCACGGCTCAGGCGAATCACGTCTTGAACTCTGTTTGAGAAGTTGCCTTCCATATAACTCCTTTAATAGTGGAACGATGGGCCTACAGCTTACGTCCCAACCCACGAGTGCAAAACCCTAAACCGTAGTGTTTAGTTTCCCGCGTCAAATATAACCAAATTTGGAGGGGGTGTCAAGCAAACGCAAGTTGTAGCTGTACCAAGGGATTTCGGCGGAGATTTCAAACTTTGCTTTGACTTTATTTTCAAAAAAAGGTAAATTTATTGTTACTTTCATCCGAAAAAAGAACCGCATGGAGGAGATTTGGCTTTAGAAAAGGCAACGGGCGTCGACAAAAAGCATCAGGATCAGCTGCTTGCCGGCGGAGAGATCCCGCAGCACATCGCAATCATCATGGACGGTAACGGCCGCTGGGCAAAGCGGCGGGGAATGCCCAGGATCGCGGGTCATAACGAAGGCGTGAATTCTGTCCGCGATGT
>CAYIBG010000165.1:0-5145 GCA_964361365.1 uncultured Ignavibacteriaceae bacterium
GGAATGCAGGGAATGGGAACGCCGGTTGAGATCGAGTTCGCGGTGAACATGTCCGTCCCGGAAGGAGCGCCGAGAGAATTCGGGTTGCTGCAGATTCGACCCGTTGCGTTGAGCACAGAGTCGGAGCAACTGATTACGGAAAAAACAACGCAAGAGAACCTGATTTGCTTCAGTGAACACGTTCTCGGCCACGGAGTTCTCAACAATATCCGGGATATCGTGCTCGTAGACATTCACAAGTTCGACAGGTCGAAGAGCGTCGAGGTCGCGCAAGAGATCACCCGCATGAATCAGAAGCTCGTTGACGACGGCAGGTTCTACCTGCTCATCGGTGTGGGCCGTTGGGGGTCGCTCGACCCTTGGCTCGGCATCCCCGTGAAATGGGAGCAGATCTCAGGAGCACGGGCAATCGTGGAAACGGGCTTCAAGGAAATGGATGTGACACCTTCACAGGGCTCGCATTTTTTTCAAAACATCACTTCCTTTATGATCGGATACTTCACCGTCAACTCATCACAAAACCAGGGATTCATTGATTGGGAATGGCTGTTGAGCCAGCGCCCGCTTGAGGCTAAGACTTTCGTGCGTCATCTCAGGTTTGCAGACTCTATCGTGATAAAAATGAACAAACGAGAAAACAAAGGGTTCATCTTGAAACCGACCTCCGGCCAGGGCACATGAAAACCAGGCAAATTCCGAGCAAAGCACTTGCGATCATGGCGTTTGTTTGTCTGCCCGCTTTCGCATATTCGCAGGGAATAACTGTCAAATGGAATGTTCTTATACCTGCAACAACACCTGCGAAGTCCAGAGTTTATCTTGCTGGAAACCATCCTGCTCTCGGAGACTGGGATCCGGGTCGGGTTGAGCTTCGGAAGGAATCCGACAGCCTGTGGACATACACTGCGAAATTTCCGAAAGCGTTTAGGCTCGAATGGAAAATTACACGAGGTTCATGGAATAACCAGGCAATCTACGAGCAGGGGGTCATCCCGGGAAACGCTTTCCTGGACATCACGAAGGACACAATCCTCATCGTACGACCGAGGAGTTGGAGCGATTTCGGCATTCAACGGATGGGAAGGATCACGGGGACGGTTCGTTACCACAGGAAATTCAAAGGCAAAGGCTTGCAGCACGACCGTGATGTTATCGTCTGGCTTCCCCCGTCGTATGCCAGGAAAATAAAACAGCGTTTTCCGGTTCTCTACATGCACGACGGCCAAAATGTATTCGACCCGACCACGTCCTTCATCGGCGCGGACTGGCAGGTGGACGAAGTTGCGGACAGCCTCATCAAGGCGAGCCAGATGGAGGAATGCATCATCGTGGCTATTTACAACTCGTCCGACCGGGTTCCTGAATACTCGGATTCGGAATTGGGGAGAAACTATGCAAAGTTTGTTGTGACGGAACTGAAGCCGTTCATCGACCGTACCTACAGGACGAAAGCTGATGCCCCGCATACAGGAGTGATGGGGTCGTCGATGGGCGGGCTCTGCAGTTTTTTGTTTGCATGGTGGTATCCTGAAGTGTTTTCGAAAGCGGGCTGTCTTTCCAGCGCCTTCCTGTTTGACAACGACAAGATTCTGAAAGAAGTGAAATCGTACGGCGGTCCCCGCAAGCGTATTCGAATCTACATGGATTGTGGGGGGCGGGGGATGGAGGCGAGGCTTAAAAAAGGCATGGACGATATGCGGGCTACTCTCAAGGAGAAAGGCTACAAGGAAGGCATTGATTTTGAATACTTTTATGATGAAACTGCTGAACACAACGAGGCTGCGTGGGCGGCGCGAGTGTGGAGACCGCTGAAGTTTTTGTACACGAAAGATAAGAAAGACTGACCATGTCACTCATTAAAGATGCAATCTGTTCCAGCTGCGGAAAACAATTCTCGTGGAAGGTCGAGCGTCCGAGTGACGGGTATTGGGACAGGTTCCGGAATGACGACGGCGATATTCTTGCCAATTGGTTTCGAACAAACAGCTTGTGCTGGGAACATGCGTTCGAGAAAATGCCGGAACGGTTTAAGAATATCATAAGAACAGAATTCTACGAGGAATCTTCTCCAGCATAAAAGCCAACCTCTTACGAGTGAATCTCCGAAATTGTGAAGCCGCAAATAGGATTGCGGCTTCTTCGTTTTTACGCTATATTGGCCAACCCGTACGTCATAAAAAATGAATTTCCCAGGTGGTTGTCAACAGAAGAGGACGAGAATTCAACATTGTAGGGGCTTGATTAATCAAGCCCCTACCGAGACATGATCGGCCAGAACATTTCACATTACAATATCCTCGAGAAGCTCGGTGAAGGAGGCATGGGCATTGTCTACAAAGCCCACGACACCGAGCTCGACCGCGATGTTGCTCTCAAGTTTCTCCCCCATCACATCACGGTCAACGAGGCAGAACAAGCTCGCTTTCTGCAAGAAGCGCGGGCGGCAGCAGTCTTAAACCACCCGAACATCTGCACAGTTCACGCCATCGAGAAATTGGACACCCAGCAATTCATCGTGATGGAGTACGTGGATGGTAAGACCTTGAGACAGCTTGTGCCCCTTCAGAAGACTCAGATAGCCATCGACTATGCAATCCAGATTGGCGACGCACTTCAAGAGGCACACAGCAAAGGGATCGTGCACCGTGATGTCAAGACCGACAACATCATGGTTAACTCGAAGAACCAGGTCAAGGTCATGGACTTCGGTTTGGCCAAGTTGAAGGGATCGCTCAAGCTAACGAAGACCTCGAGTACGGTAGGAACGCTGGCATATATGGCACCTGAGCAGATTCAGGGAGGCGAAGTTGATGCCAGGAGCGACATCTTCTCGTTCGGCGTGGTGCTTTTTGAAATGGTGACAGGCCGCCTCCCCTTTCGTGGCGAGCATGATGCTGCCATGATGTATTCGATTGTGAATGAGGAAGCAATTCCGCTTCAGCAGTATCTACCAGATGCTTCCTCCGAGCTTGTTCACATCATGAACCGCGCTTTGGAAAAAGAGCCTGACGAGAGGTATCAATCTGCCCGCGACATGACGATAGATCTTCGCAGACTCAAGAAGGACACTTCTCGCGTTTCGGGAAAAATGCATCTGCCCCCCGTTGATTCGGAAGAGTCGGATCATTCACACTTTTGGACTCGGAGAACTGTGGGATGGTCGTTGGCGGCAATTGTAGGAATTGTTGGCGTGGCTATCGCACTCCTCCTTATTCCACAACGACTACCGCGACTTAATCCAGGTCGGGAGTCGAGGACGCTCCCTCTTCCGTTCGCGCAGATAGGATGGGGAAGTCTTACCGCGGACGGGAACACCATTGCCTTTCCTGCGGCCGGCGAGAATGGAATGTGGGATGTGTATGCTATGCACCCCCATGGAGAGGAGCCTCGACGCGTTACGACACAATCACACACCCTCGTCAATGTTGCATTTATATCTCCTGACGGTAACTATATCGCATTTTATGCCACTGATTCGAGTCGACACGCCAAGTTAATGATGGTATCGCTCTCCGGAGGGAAAGGACGAGTCGTCGCTGAAAAGGCCTTTCCAATGAGATGGAAACCAGGCGGGGAACGATTCGCCTACAAGCTCTTACAGCCGCCTTCGCGCAAACAAGAAATCTGGAGCATCAAACCAGACGGATCAGACGCAAAGCTCGAAATTAGAGATGAGGTTGGAATAGATCCCGGCAGCAATCTCTCTTGCAGCTGGTCGCCGGACGGAAGTTCAATTGCATATATTAGAGCATTCGACGGCTATCGGGAGATTGTGATTCGAGACCTGCACAGCGGCAAAGAGAAAGAGATCACCAGTGATAAAAAGGTGGTCGATGAGATTATCTGGACCCGTCAAGGTGCGATCATCTATTCCAGCAACAAGACAGGCAATGCCAACTTGTGGATAATTCCGGCAAGTGGCGGTGAATCCATCCCGATAACTTCAGGCGAGGGTCCGTATATGGGGTCTGCTATTTCGAGCGATGGAAAGCGGTTCCTGTACTACAAGATTGTTATGGGATCAGATGTCTGGTCACACGCTGTGGCAACCGGAAAACGTGACCGGATCACCAGCGGAGAGGCACAGTACGAGCAGCCTAGAGTAAGTCCCAACAATAAGCGAATCGTTATGTCGATGCGTGACAAGGACTTATTTAACTATGGCTCTCGTTTGTACGTTATGGATTTGGAGACGAAGACCCGCTGGAGAATTAGTTCTGACGATGGATTGACTACATGGAATCGTGATCCGAGCTGGTCACCCGACGGGAAACGCATCGCATATGTTGCTGCACCGGTGATGATGCCTGCTGATTCGGCCCACGTGTACATCGCCGATGCCGCAAATCCGCAGCCCAGACTTGTTCATGCGGGTGACGCTGTGCTCTGGCTTGACAACGACAATGTTTTGATTCGTACAAAAGAGGGAACCTATCGGAGCTCACTGTCGCTTCAGTCCACAGAACGATTCTTCGCCGACTCGACGTGGGCGATCCCGGTTCTCGGCGGATCACATATTCTCTATCGCGATTACCGCGAAGCGACAAAGGGATTATGGCTGACCAAACGAGGGCTGACTGCCAGCGGAGATACGCAGTTGATTCTTCCAGCCAACAAATTCGTTGATGATTGGAGACTCGATCAGAAGAGAGAAACGTTGTACTACCTGAAGTGGACCGGCGAGATCTGGAAAATGGATCTTGCGACGAAGAAGACCGAGCACGTCGCTTCAATCAGGGAAATGAACGTGGATTTCGACGTGAGCGAGGACCACAAAATGGTGATGTTCACCCCAAGGGTCCTGGACTGGCGTTCGAGCATGATTGTGATGGAAAACTTGTTCGAATAAGCTCCCAGCCAAATTATTGACATGGCAGGCAAGCGATTCCAAGCACGCAGACGGTTTCTGGCGAACCCGGAAGATGGAGATAACATGATTGGATCCACTATTTCCCACTACAAAGTACTGGAAAAGCTCGGTGAGGGCGGCATGTCCCAAAATTGCCTACGAACGTTGTGTGTGAGTGGTTGCAATTTTGAGGATCCGCCATCTTTATGGCGGAGGCGTGAATAATGATCGGCCAAACAATTTCCCACTATAAGATTCTCGAGAAGCTCGGCGAAGGCGGCATGCGTGTGGTGTTA
>CAYIBG010000166.1:0-5047 GCA_964361365.1 uncultured Ignavibacteriaceae bacterium
AGCGGCGTGTGGACGGGGGCGAGTTTGATCTTCTTTGCATTCATCGGTTTCGACGCGATCTCGACTGCCGCGGAAGAGTGCAAAAATCCAGGACGGGACATGCCCATCGGAATCATAGGGTCTTTGATCGTGTGCACAATTATTTACATTGGAACGGCAGCAGTACTCACCGGCATGCAGCCATGGCATCAGTTGGGCGTCGCCGATCCGCTGGCGGCCGCCTTTGCAAATCTCGGTTTAAACTGGGCGGCGGGCATTATTTCCCTGGGGGCTGTCATTTCGATGACGGCCGTTCTTCTTGTGTTCCAGATGGGCCAACCCCGAATCTTCTTTTCGATGTCGAGGGATGGCCTCCTGCCAAAATATTTTTCCAAAGTTCATAAGAAATACAGGACGCCCCACACCACAACGATCTGGACTGGAGTTGTCGTTGCGACGATCTCCGGCGTGGCGAACATCAATGAGATTGTTGAGCTTACGAATATCGGTACGCTTTTCGCTTTTGTCCTTGTCTGCATTGGTATCATTATTTTGAGAAAGACCGATCCGGACCGGCATCGTGTTTTTCGAACCCCGTGGGTTCCGGTCGTGCCGCTGCTCGGCATTGCCATGTGTGTTTACCTGATGCTGGGTTTACCGACTGTGACGTGGGTTCGCTTTGGAATATGGCTTCTTGTCGGACTGGTATTGTATTTTGCCTATGGATTCTGGAAGAGCAACTTGAGAAAGAAACAATAAATGCAGGAACATCGCCCACAGTTAATTCGCGCTCTCGGTTTACGGGAGGGGATTGCCATCCACATTGGCTGCATTATCGGGTCAGGGATTTTCATCGTTCCCGCCACGATTGCAGGCCACCTGAATGCCATGGGTCCCATTATGATCGTGTGGGTAGTCGCGGGATTTCTGACTCTCTTTGGCGCGCTGAGTCTGGCCGAATTGAGCGCGGTGTTACCTCAGGCCGGCGGGCCCTACGTGTATTTGCGCCACAGTGTTGGCAGGATTTGGGCCTACCTGTTTTCATGGAATGATTTCTTTATCAACAAGGCTGGTTCGGCCGCGGCGCTTGCCATTGGGTTTGCCACATTCCTCGGGCATTTTATCCCCGCAACGAGCCCGGAAAACGCGTTTTACAAGACAATGATCTCGTTGTTTGGACAGGAAATGGAATTCAGTTTCGGCTGGACTCAAATCGTTGCCATGTCAATCATCGGTGTTGTCACGGTGTTCAATGTGCGTGGCGTGAAGCTGGGTGGTTGGATTATGGACGTTTTTACAACGGCGAAACTGGTCGCACTGGTCGGCCTCATCCTTGCAGTGATTTTTTCGGGAAAAGGGAGCTCGGCCAATTTTCTCCCATGGTGGCCGGAGCATTGGACGGGACAGATGACGTCCGCGTTCGGCTTGGCGATGATTTCTGCGCTGTGGGCTTATGACGGGTGGATCGATGTGACTCTTACAGCCGGCGAGTTCAAAAATCCTCAGCGTGATGTCCCGTTGTCATTGCTCATTGGCACGCTGGCGATCATCGTCATCTACATTGCGGCGAACCTGGCGTATGCGTATATCATTCCCCTCAGTGCCATGCCGGCGTCCCAACGCATCTCGGCGGACGTGGCCTTGACGGTGCTGGGTCCCGTCGGAGCATCACTCGTGATCATCGGCATCATGTCTTCCATGTTTGGTACCACGAATGGGATGCTGTTGACTGGCCCACGTTCGATCTATGCAGCCGGCATCGACGGCACGATCTCGCCGAAGTTCGGCAAAGTGCATGAGCGGTTCCACAGTCCTTCGTTTTCCGTCATCACGCTCGGGATATGGGGCTCCATCCTGACATTGAGCGGCACGTATGAACAAATCATTTCCTACGTTGTCTTCGGCTCCTGGTTCTTTTATGCCTTGACGGCGATCAGCGTGATTGTGCTGAGAAAAAAAATGCCCGACGCAGTACGTCCATACAAAGCGTGGGGATATCCATACGCCACACTTCTTTTTGCCGCCATCGCGGCATTGTTTATTCTGAACACATTCATTGAAGACACACGCAACGCGATCATCGGAATTGTTTTGCTCGCAGCATCCCTTCCATTCTATTTTTACTGGACCCGCAAACCCTCCGGCCATGAATAGTCGCCTGAGCGCCCCCGCAAAAGCTGTTGTTTAGCACGGCTTCTTTTCATACTTTTCATCCTGCAGGAAGTTTAAGGGTGGGGCCCACAGAAAATGCCTCCTTTGTTTTTCTGGATGATCTCGCCAACGATGTCGGTCTCTGATTGTTCCGTCATGATGTGAGAGGAATTTGATGCTCAACGAAGTGCTCCTTTGGGTCGGGTTCAACATTTTTGTTCTCATCATGTTGACGGTCGACCTCGTTGTATTCCATCGGAAGCCTCATGAAGTCAGCATCAAAGAGGCGCTGGTATGGAGCGGGGTTTGGATCGGTGTTTCACTCCTGTTCAATGCCGGGGTGTACTTCTGGTATGGTCACGTGTCCGCGCTTCAGTTCCTGACCGGCTACCTCATTGAAAAATCCCTGAGTGTCGACAACCTCTTCGTTTTCCTCGTCATCTTTTCTTACTTCAAAGTTCCGGCCAAATATCAGCACAAGGTCCTTTATTGGGGGATTCTTGGTGCGCTCGTCATGAGGGGGGCTCTCATCTTCGTGGGCGTCGCACTCATTGAGAGATTCCACTGGGTTATATACGTTTTCGGCGCATTCCTCATCTTCACGGGCATCAAAATGTGGTTTCAGGAAGAGACGGTCGAGGTTCATCCTGAACGTAATATCATCGTTCGCTTCTTCAAAAAATTCCTTCCCGTGACAGCGGGATACCACGAGGAGAAATTCTTTGTCAGGGTCAGTGGGAAAAGGTATGCCACTCTCCTGTTCGTTGTACTGATCGTTGTAGAAACCACCGATCTTTTGTTTGCGGTGGATTCCATCCCGGCCATTTTCGCCATCACCAGAGATCCCTTCATTGTCTATACTTCAAACGTTTTCGCCATTCTCGGACTTCGGTCGCTGTATTTTGCTCTGGCAGGAATGATGGACCTGTTCTATTACCTCAAACATGGCCTCTCGATTGTCCTGAGCTTTGTTGGCGTGAAAATGGTCCTTGCCGATATTTTTCCTATTCCGATAGGAATCGCTCTCGGCGTTGTGGCCGGCGTTCTGATTATTTCCGTCGTCGCATCGGTCTTGAGGAAGCGCAGGGAAGTGGATCTGGAAGAGTCTGCAGTGGATCCTTCCTCGAAGAAGAAGGGATAGCAGGATTGCGAGATGGGTGTGGTGGGCTTTGTAGCGGGGGAGGGACTCGAACCCACGACCTACGGATTATGATTCCGACGCTCTAACCAGCTGAGCTACCCCGCCAAAAAACCGGCGGGCGAGCCCGCCAGAAACAAAAAAATTGACCTCAAGGTCAATTCTCTCGCATCAAAAGTACGCGAAATGGCCTTGAAAAGCAATGTGTTTCCCAGGATTGTTCCTTGCTTTTACGCCGGCCTATGGATATATTTTCCTCACATTGTGCTCGCATGATTTCCGTCGATGAAGCAAGAAAAACCGTTGTCCATTCAGTTTTCCCAATCGGAGTTGAGCGCGTTCCGCTTTTGGAAGCGCACCATCGGGTGGCTGCAGTGGATGTCATTTCAGACAACGACATTCCGCCTTTTGATAATTCTTCGATGGACGGTTTTGCAGTCAGGGCAGAAGACGTTCAACATGCCGACCAGGATACGGTCCACTTGAATCTTATGGCAGAAGTGCCGGCAGGCGAACCGTCTCGATGGATTCTCGCTCCCAACACCGCAGCCCAGATTATGACAGGAGCGCCGGTTCCGGATGGAGCTACTGCAGTGATTGAACAGGAGCTTATCAATGTCCGCAATGGATCAATCCAGGTAGCGGTCCCTGTCAAAAAGGGAAGAAACATCAGAAAACGGGGAGAAGATATACGCGCAGGCGACATGGCAGTCAGGAAAGGCTCATTCCTGCAGGCCTCGCACCTCGGGGTGCTTGCCTCCATCGGCGTGTCTTCTGTTGAAGTGTACAAACGGCCACAGGTTGCTTTTTTCACGACGGGTAACGAACTGATGGAGGTTGCATCGCCCCTCCCGCCTGGAAAAATTCGCAATAGTAATACTTATTCTTTGTTTGGACTTATCAGGGAGACACATTGCACGCCCATCAATCTTGGTGTTGCCAGAGATGACGAAGCGGCGTTGCGGGAAAAGGTCGTTCAGGGTCTCGCACACGATGCGCTCATTACGTCGGGCGGGGTATCGGTTGGCAAGTATGACTTCATTCTAAAAATACTTGCAGAATTGCAGGTCGAGCAAAAATTTTGGAAAGTCAACGTCAAGCCTGGAGGTCCGGTTGCCTTCAGCACGTATGAGAAAGCGGAAAGAAGAGTGCCGGTCTTCAGTCTGCCGGGAAATCCTGTTTCAACGGTTGTCACATTCCTCCAATTTGTCAAGCCAGGTCTGGAAAAACTGATGGGAATTCAACCGGTTCGCCCGCTCCTGACTCTGAGGGCTTTCCTCGAACATGAGATCAAAAAAACCGACAAAAAAAAGAATTTCAGCAGAGGAATTCTCCGCAACGAGATGGGAAGGCTTCTCGTGAAAACCACCGGGTCGCAGAGCTCGGGGGTTCTGAGCTCGATGGTGGCCGCGAATTGCCTTGTCTTGATTCCCGAAGACAAGGAAGTTCTTAAAGCAGGCGAAGAAGTCGAAGTGGAGCTCCTCTAACAGGATGCTGAGAAAGGCAATCACGGGAAAAAAGTGGTGTCAGGACTTTCGTCCTGACACGTCAGTGCTTGATTCTAAGAATTTATGCGTGTGAGCGTCAGGAGGAAACTCCTGACGCCGCCGGAAAACCAGTTTTTTGAAAAACCTGCAAAGGGTGCGATGAAAGTGCGAGTGAAACTTTTTTCGATTGCAAAAGATTTGGCGGGATTCGAGGAGACTGTCGTTGAAATTCCGTCAGGGTCTTCGGCGGAAATTGTGCTCGACCAACTGATTGCGAGAAACCCGAGGTTTG
>CAYIBG010000167.1:0-5025 GCA_964361365.1 uncultured Ignavibacteriaceae bacterium
GCGTCTCGCGTCTCTTGATAGAATCCTTCGCGGGTTGTTTGAAACGCCCCGTTGCCAAACGCATTGTCCTGAGTTGCCGTGCCAACACCCGTCTTTCTCGCCCTCTCCGGCTTTCCAAACTGGGCGGATGTGATCGGCGAATAGATATTATTGTTGTTCTCGACGGTCGATTGTCGCGCATTCGTATACTGGGTGCTCAATCGGACGCGCAAAGCTTCGGTCGGTACCATGCTCACGTTCGCTGAGAACTGGCCTCGACGAACACGGTCCTCTGCTCCTCCGGGCGGTTTCCCAAAAAAAGCCTCCGGCTTGGGGTCGAAGGGCCCGTTGACATCAGAGAAGCGGACACTGCCGAAGTAGTTTACTCCAGATCCACCACCACTGACAGAGCCGCTATATGTTTGGCCATAGCCTGTGCCAATGATTGATTTAACGAATTGCTTTTCGAACGGCACATAGGGCGTAATCGTTTCACCGAATATTGTGCTCAATTCGCCAGCTGTGGCAGCAGTGCGGGCAAAACCTACGTTTGGTTTGTATGCATTCGGCGGATACGAGAGGGCACTTTGCTGAACCTCAAAGTTGAATTTCGGCTTGGTTTGCCCACCCTGTTTCGTGAAGATCTGGATGACGCCCGCATTTGCCTGCGTACCGTAAAGAGTTGCAGCCGCGGCGCCCTTCAAGATCTCTACGCGCTCAATTGCATCTGGATTGATGTCATCCAAGCGCGAAGGCTCTCCACCTCCACCTGCCCCGACGTTCGCAAATCCTTGCGTCGTGCCTACGCGTACGCCGTCAATGTACACAATTGGCTCGTTGAGCTGTGAAAGACTTGCGTTTCCGCGAATTCGGATCTGCGCGCCTTCACCTACGAGGCCGCCCGAAGGAAGACTTGCGACTCCGGGTATTCGACCCTGGAGAATCTCGGCAAGGGTTGTCACCGGCGCTGCTTCCATGCTTGAAGAATTAATTGTGGACACCGTGTTGCCGAGCTTCATTCGCTCGACAGCCGCGCCAGCCCCGGTGATCACCATTTCATCGAGCGTCAACACTGTGGCGCCCATTGAAAAATTTACCTCTGTGATCGAACCGACGGCAACATTCACATCTTTTGTGTCCGTGCGGTATCCGATGAACCGGGCTGTGATTTTTTGATTGCCGGCCGGGACGTTCGTAATGGTGTAACTACCGTTCACGTCCGTGGCTGCGCCGAGAGTAAGTGCCTGGATTTGAACGACGACGTTCGCTCCAGGGAGTGCTTCACCCGTTGTTGCAGTAACTTTGCCCGCGACGGTTCCTGTCTGTGCGAAAAGGATATCGGGAGCAAGGATGGCCAAAAATAGAGCCCATAAGAAAAGTGTAACCTTTCTCATAGCTCCTCCTTTGAGTGGTGGTGGGGAATCGGAGGGTCTCCTTCTTGTTGAGACGGCCTATGTAACTTTACCGATTGTTTCTCCACCGGCTGTGGATGTATGACCACGAGGCAACAAGACGCGCCTGTGGGATGATTGTGATAGTGGGAATCGGTCTTGTTCTTGTTTGGTTCGCAAATCTGAGATCCTCTTTTAGCTCAGAAACTGCGGGAATGAAAAACCTAGTGAGTGCTTTGAATCAAAAAGCCTTTGGATACTTACAAAAAATGCAGTTTAAAGTCAAGTGTTGACGGCGGCTCGAAAAGGGCTCAATTCCGGTGCAGCAAGGCGATATTTTCCACATGGTAGGTATGAGGAAACATATCCACTGGTTGGATCTGGATCAGCCGGTAATTCCTTTCGCATAAAAGCTTTACGTCCCGGGCTTGAGTGGCAGGGTTGCAGCTCACGTAGACGATTCTGGACGGCGCCAATCTGGCGATTTCTTCACAGACTTCCGAATGCATCCCGCTCCGGGGCGGGTCTGTAATAACGACATCGGGCTTCGTATGTGTTTGAAGCCATGCGGTGTCTTTTGTGAGCTTATCCTTGAGATCGCCTTCTATAAAGATGCAATTTCGCACGCCATTCTGAGTGGCATTCCTCTCGGCGTCTTTTATGGCAATACTGGAAGACTCCACGCCGACGACCTCCCGGGCTGACGTTGAAATAAACATGGCAATAGTACCTGTTCCGGAATAAAGGTCATACACCAGATCTCCCGGCTTTAACTCCGCAGCGGCTTGCGCGGCTTCGTACAACCGCTCGGCCTGTTGGGTATTTGTCTGAAAAAATGATCCGGCCGAGATCGCGAATGTGAATTGGCCAATCCGTTCTCTGATGAACCCGGGTCCAAGACACACGGTCTCTTTATCGCCGTAAGCAACCTGGGCTTTTCGAGAATTGATGGTGTTGATAATCGTTGTGATCTGTGGAATCATCTGCTTCATGTATGCGGCGTATGGTTCCATCACATCCGGCCTCTCGTCGTAGGTCACGATGTTCACCATGACTTCGTTTGTCCTTTTGCTTTCACGGACCATAAGGAACCGGAGATATCCGGACTCCGTCTCCGAGGAATACACAGGCAATTGATGCTCTCGCGCGTAGCTGCGAGTTTGATTCAGAATCTCATTAGAAATTGTGGACTGAAGATGGCACTCTTCAATATTGAGGATTTTGTCATACCGCTGAGGGACGTGAAGACCAAGGAAGATCGGCGATTGGTGATTGGTGATTGGTGAATTGGGAGTTTCTTGTGTCAGCCGAGGTCCCGGTTTTTCCACGAGCCATTGCTGGTCTGAAAAAGAGAATTCCATTTTGTTACGGTAGAAATAGATCTCTTCCGAACCCAGGATAGGCAGGACTTTAAAATCTGCGAAACCGCCAATCCGTTCGAACGCATCGATGACGCGTTGCTGCTTGAATCTCAATTGAGCGTCGTAATCGGCATGTTGCCACTTGCAGCCTCCACACACACCAAAGTGCTTGCAGCGGGGCTCCGTTCGCAAAGGAGACGGACGATCGATTTTGACCGCCCGCGCTTCGGCATAATTCTTCTTCACCTTGAAGACCTTTGCCGTGACGAGGTCACCGGGAACGGCCCCCACGACGAAATACACGAAGTTTTCATGTCTGGCCACGCACATGCCTTCACCCGAGAGGCTCGAACCTCCCGTTGTAGAAAACACAGGGTTCCCGACCTCCAGCTGAAGCTCGAGGTCGCGATAAATCTCTTGAGGCGGCATTACATGCTTAACCAGTAGCTGATTTTCAACAGGAGGACGTTTTCCGACGGAAGTGCGAAGGTTCTCGATAGGCTGTTGCCAAACGGAGTTGCGAAGTCCCCTTCATCGCCATCGCGAGCGTGAGACCAGACGAGGTAAATCGTGCTTCCTGGCAGATATTCCCAGCGAAGAACAACGTTGGAATTGAAGGAAAGCCTGTTAAACTGGTCCCAGCTGAAGGCATTATCGGGATTGAATGTATCAGGCGACGTCATTTGAAGAAAGTTCTCATACTTAACTTTGGCATTGAAGTATTGGAAGTAGAGCTGGAGTGTCAGGTCGCGAGTAAAGACAAATGTCCCCCGTGTCGTGATATCCCACGCTTCCGTTGACCGGTCTGCAAATACGCTTATGAGGGCCGGTGAAGTAAGGTTCGTTACCCAGGCAAGTTGATTGGTCGCCGTTGTGCGTGAAGCAGAAAGCTCTAGTGTAATGTTTGTTGCCGGTTTGAGCTCCAATTCCGCAAACATCGTTGAAGACTGACCCCTGCGGTCGTCCCTGCCGTACACTCCATAGACTTGCGCGACAACAGAAGCACGCGGGTCCGTTCCAACGAGGAGGAGTAAAGATTGCTGCGGTGGCTTGTTAAACAGACCATTGCCGCGTGTTTCGCGGTCGTCGAAAAGACCCCAATCTTTCGTCAGCGTGTAGCCGAATTGCCAGTAGTTTGTGAACGTCAGGTTTCCGGACGAAGTGATCGAATTAAACAGCTCAACCCCGTCAAAGTTCTTTCTGTAGTGATACGTCGCATCAATGATCCAGAATTGTCTCCAGTCTTCGGGAACATCGTCTTTATAAGACACCGATGATACAAGGCCGTGATCATTCGGTCTTCGGAAAAAGCCGACATCGTTGATGTTGAATTCCTTTGACGTGTAATCAATCGTGAACGACCCGCGCCAGTGTTTCCCTCCGGCTTTCGCAAACGTGGCCCGCCCGGCCCCGCCTGAAATCCGTTGGCCGGAAGAATTCGTGGTGTGAGAGCCTCCCCAAAACCCGTCGGCCCGATACTCGTTGTCGAGGAATTTCAAGTTCCAGTCAAGCCCACCGGTGAAAGCAGGAAGCCTCCCCTTCTTGTTGACCGAAGTCAGTATCGTTCCGACGTTTGAGTTTGCAAACACATCCTGTCTCACCCGAAACACGCTATAGTTCGAAAAAGGCTCGACGATGGCATCGGACTTCACTCCATTTAAGTCCACGAGTGTCGCACGTTCCTCTCTTGTGATGGCTTCCAATACACCGATCGAGAGGCCGTCGGCAGTTTTCCCCGATACCTTTGCGGCCCCGATGATCGTAGCGAACCGGGGTTCATTCAGCACGTAGCCGCCCGCCGGAGCGCCGACGCTGGGGAGCGCTCTTCCTATTCTCCGTGAATAAAAAAGTCCCGGGCCGCCGATGTTGCCCCCAAACGTTGTAAAACGAACAATTTGTGAACCTTCGACAAAGAACGGTCTTTTCTCCGGGTAGAATGTCTCGAATGTGCTCAGATTGAGAACAGCAGGGTCAGCCTCCACCTGCCCGAAATCAGGATTGAATGTGGCATCGACGGTGATCCCACCAATGGGTTTGTATTTCAGGTCGAGTCCCGCGTTGGATGTCCAATCGCGTCCTTCGGGAAAACTCGGTGAACTCGGAATAAAGCGGCCTCCCCCCACACTGTACGGCAGAATTTCCACGTTGTTCGGCGAACGCACGCCTTTGATTCCCTCCAAATGTCCGAACTTTGAAACGAACCCGCTCTCATTTTTTCCGATCAGTACCCAATAATCTGCTTCCCGGTTTCTTGCAATTCTTCGAATAAACTGAATGCCCCATTCCTGTTCGTC
>CAYIBG010000168.1:0-5022 GCA_964361365.1 uncultured Ignavibacteriaceae bacterium
GTGAATTTGATGTAGTTTTTCGCGCTCTGGTGGAACGTGGAAGCATAGACTCGTTTGACGGCGTTAATGAGTTGTTCCAGTCTCGCTTCAAGGTTTGCATCATTGTTGGGAATCATGTATGTGTCATACACACCCGCAAACGGATGATACTGTGAATCTTCCAGAAGGCTCGATGAACGCACGGCAAGAGGCTCCAGAACAAGGTCGACGTAGGATCGAAGATGGCGGATGGCGTCCTCCGGAAAGCGATTTGCCTCCAGGAATCTTCTTGTCACTTCCTGATCGTCGGTTGCATTCAGAGCGAAATGCCTGAGGTTATGGATATCGATGAATTCATCGAAAACGTCGGTCCCGAGCACAACGGAAGACGGCACATCGATAGCGATACCGGAAAACTGGTCCCGGACGTTATACGCGTTGATCAGCAAATTGACAAACCCGAGCCCGCGGGCTTTTCCTCCAAGAGAGCCGCCGCCAATCCGGGCAAAACTCGATGCGGGGTCAAAACTTTCCTTGCTGAAATCCGCAACCAAACCCCGCTGACGCAGGGTGCGATACCGTCGGAGTGAAGCGATGAGGTCCTGCCGCAGGTCGGCAATGAATGGATAGTCAGAGACTTTCCGCGGCCTCAGCTGATGGGCGAGCCAAAATTCCGTTCGTGCTTTGAGCCAGTTGGAAAAATGGTTCCGTTCCCCGTGATATCTGATACTCGCATCCGGAACCACGTGAAGCTGGTCCTCGAGCGTTTTCAGGTCAGATGCCCGTCCCACTTCCCGGCCGTTGGGCATGCGAAAAATGAAATCACCGAAGCTGAAATACTGCGTCATGAACTGCCTCAACTCGTGGAGCAGAGTCAGAGAATCCTTGAGCAAAAACGAAGCCCCGAGAGCATACGCTTCCTTCTCATACTCCGGATTCGTCGACTGAAGCAGGATGGGGATATCCGGCCGTTGTTTTTTCACGGTTTGAGCAAATTCGATTCCGGCTCGTGCATCTTGTACACCATTCCGCTGAAAATCGACATCCGAGATGATACCGAGAGCAGAATCCTTGTATTTCTCGTAGTATTTGAACGCTTCCTCGTAATTCCCGCACAAGAGGATCTTTGGCCGGGCGCGCATCCGGAGAAACTTGTGGGAAAAGTTAATTCCCTCCGAAATCAGCCGCTGCGATTGCTTCAGCACCTCGGTGTAGATGATGGGCAAAAATGATGAGTAGTAGCGGACATTATCCTCGATGACGATGATCGACTGGACTCCCACCGCTTTTGTGTCGTCCTCAACGTTGACCTTGTCTTCAAAGTGTTCAATGATGCTGATGATCAGGCGGAAATCTCCCTGCCACAGGAAGAGTTTGTCAAACACTGCCGTCTCTTCAATCCGCTGAAGTTCTGAAAGCTCCTTGTGGTCGTATGCCAGAAGGACGATCGGGATACCGGGCCGTGCCTCGCGCAGCATCTTCGCCAGATGGAAGGAAGTCATGTCCTCAATGTGGAGCGTGGTGATGATGAGGTCGAATTTTTTTCCCGTCTTGACCAGGGCGAGTGCTTCCTGTCCGCTAGAGACTCTCGTAAGGTCGGGAGCGTGGCTGAGGCTCAATCCCTGATACTCCGCTTGAATCAATTCGTAGAGCTTCCCGTCTTCTTCGAAGAGGTAGAGGTCGTAAAGGCTGGAAATAAGGAGGACGTCGCGGATTCTGAACCGCATCAGGGTTTGAAATCCGGGGAACCGGATTCCATACCCTTGCTCAATCCAAACGGGGTCGAAGGTGTGAGTTGGCACGGCAAGAGCTCTTCGGGACAACCATATTCAATACAAAGTAACAAAAAAAAGTCGGAGTGAAAACCATTTCACTCCGACCATGCTGTTCTGCCATGGTAACCTTGTCAAGGTTACCTGAGACGGCTCGTTAACCTTGACAAGGTTAACTCGATTTCTACACAAGTCCCTGGTCCATCATCGCATCGGCTACCTTGAGAAATCCGCCAATGTTTGCACCGTTCACGTAGTTGCCCGGCGTTCCAAAGCGATCCGCGACATCGACACATGTCTTGTGAATGCTTTTCATGATCGTGTGCAGCCGGTTGTCGACTTCCTCCCTGGCCCAGGACAGTCTCATGCTGTTTTGCGACATCTCAAGCCCAGACGTGGCTACCCCCCCGGCGTTCGACGCCTTTCCCGGTGCATAAAGAATTTTTGCATCGAGGAAGACCTTCACGCCATCGAGCGTCGTCGGCATGTTGGCGCCTTCGGACACCACATTGACGCCGTTCCGGACAAGATTCTGCGCATCCCTGGCATTGATTTCATTCTGGGTTGCGCTGGGAAATGCGCAATCTGCTTTGTGATTCCACAGCGGGTTGTTGTCTATCTTCGCATCCATAGCCGTATAGGTCGCGCTCTTGAACTTGTCCGTATATTCCTTGATTCTTCCGCGGCGGACGTTTTTCAGATCCATGATAAACTGAAGCTTTTTCTTGTCGATGCCTTCAGGGTCGTAGATATAACCGCCGGAATCCGAGAGCGTAACAGCCTTTCCGCCCAGTTGAGTGATTTTCTCAACAGTATACTGGGCCACGTTTCCGCTGCCGGAAACCAGACAGGTTTTGCCTTCCAGGGTTTTGTTTTTCGTGGTCAACATCTCCGCAGCAAAATACACCGCTCCGTAGCCGGTTGCTTCCGGTCTGACAAGCGAACCTCCCCAGTTGAGCCCCTTACCCGTGAGCACACCCGTGAATTCATTCCGCAGTCTCTTGTATTGACCGAACAAGTATCCGATCTCCCGCCCTCCCACTCCGATATCGCCCGCGGGAACATCCGTATTCGGCCCGATGTGGCGGAACAACTCGTTCATGAAGCTCTGACAAAATCGCATGACTTCGTTGTCGCTTTTTCCCTTTGGATCAAAATCCGAGCCGCCTTTTCCGCCGCCCATGGGGAGCGTCGTAAGGCTGTTTTTGAACACCTGTTCGAACGCGAGGAACTTGAGAATTCCCAGCGTCACGGAGGGATGGAATCTCAGACCTCCTTTGTACGGCCCGATGGCGCTGTTCATCTCAATCCGAAAGCCGCGATTCACATGAACTTCTCCCTGGTCGTCCATCCACGGCACACGAAACATGATGACGCGTTCTGGCTCGACAACCCGTTCGAGGATTTTCGCCGACCTGTACTCGGGATGCCGTTCCAGCACGACGTTGAGAGATTCGAGCACTTCTTGCACAGCCTGATGGAACTCGGGCTCAGCCGGATTTTTTGCTTTGACCCGCGCCATGAAATCATTGACAGAGCTAGACATATGTTCCTCCTAAAAATTCTAAAATGTGGTTTCTCACCGAAATATCCGAATCGATATCTTGAGTGAAATGTGAAGAGAGGCAGCCGTTATTGAGCAATTTCCATTCCATACAGAACGAAGAATTCCTTCGAAACGAACGAATCCCCCATGCAAAATTTCTAAATGTTAGGAAAGAAATCCTGACTTTAAGAATCCTGGAGACATTGGCCCTCCTACGGAAAGATGCCAAGTTCCATATACGAGGTTGAAATCTTGTTGATGGCGCCGATTGGAGGAGATCTCAGACAATCTTAAAAAAGAAAAATGCTACTCTCGCTCCTTATTGTCCACCGGTTGATTCAACGCAGCATGTTCCGTCGTAGGTACAAATCGAAACACGAGCTCGAATATTCCAAACAGGAGGCCGGTATAGAGCACATCGCCGAAAAGAGTGTTCCGGAAGAACGGGATCGCCAACGTGTAACACTCGATGAGTCCGGCAAGCGTCTTCGGGTAGAGGGTTGCACCATCCATCGCCCACACGCCAAAATTCGTCACGATGAAAAACAGTACGGAGCTCGCAAGTGCGCTTCCGAACACGAGCACGGGTTTCTTATGGCTGCGCAGCCAGAACCCCAGAAGTCCTATCGCAAGAAAACTGCCGTAGACAAAAGCCATGAGGTTGTGAAACCCGATGATTGCATCAGTCAAGAGAAGTGCCAGCAAAGGAACAAGAAGTGCAAATCGCTTGTCCAGATAAACACCGCCTGCCAAAGCCATCGCCGCGAGCGGAGTGAAATTCGGCGGATGGGGAATCAACCGGGAAAAAGCAGCCGCCAGGATCAAAACAGCGAAAATCATCAATCGTTTCATGAACTTCCTCCTAAGAATAACTCAATGTAATCTTCAGTTCGCAGATATTCAACGCCGCTTTGGGACATCAATAGCCCACAGCCGCGCCATCAGCCTGACGAGGATCCGCCGCTCCGAGGAGCAGCTTCTCTTTTTGGTCGATCATGATTCCCATGACACTCCCCTGGCCTCGTGTGAGGGTCACACGATGACCCATTCCTTCAAGCAATCTCTTTGTATCGGTGCTCGTCGCATACCTCTCCATCGTCAGCACATCGGGCAGCCATTGATGGTGGGCGCGACCTGCGGTGACTGCCTCGGAAATATTCATTCCGAAGTCGACGAGATTCAACGTGACCTGCAAAACGGTGTTGATAATCGTCTTGCCGCCCGGCGAACCGATCAATGCCCACGGTTTTCCATCTTTCGCGATAATGGTGGGCGTCATGCTGGAAATCATACGTTTGCCCGGAGCCACCAGATTCGGCTTGGTGCCGATCATGCCTGTAGTATCCGTTCTTCCCGGAGCAGGGTTAAAATCGCCCATTTCGTTATTCAAAAGAAATCCGAGTCCTTCTGCGACGATTCGGGAGCCGTAACCATATTCCAGCGTGTATGTCACAACGACCGCGTTGCCATCCCTGTCAACAACTGAGTAGTGCGTCGTCTGTGAACTCTCGTAAGCTTCGTTGAACCTGGCGGCGTCGCTCTTGGAGGCATGCGTGAGACTGATATTCTTCCGCAGCTGCTCGGCATACTCTTTCGAAGTCAACTTCGAAATCGGCATTTCTGTATTAAAATCTGGGTCTCCAACATGAGTGGCTCGATCAGCAAAGGCTCGGCGCATCGCTTCAGCGAGGAAATGGAGATATTGGGCCGAATTGTGGCCGTAGG
>CAYIBG010000169.1:0-4991 GCA_964361365.1 uncultured Ignavibacteriaceae bacterium
AGTCTCGGTTACGGTTGGAATGGCCGGACTGTCCTTGAATCTCCGACGACCCCCTACGCGAGCGAGTTCTCCAATTTCAGCGACAACAGGAGCTATAATTGGAGCCTTTCATTTTCTCTCCCGTTGTTCTCCGGCTTTCAGACAAACAACATCGTTCAAAGCCGGCTTGTTGCAAAGAAGAACGCAGAAGAGGGTCTCAGGGACACCGAGCGAAGAATTCAGGTTGACGTAAAAAACAGTCTTCTTTTGATGCAGGCTTCATTAAAGAGCTACGAGGCGGCCGTCAACAGTTTGCAGCTGCAGAATCAGAACCTGAAAATCAACCAGGAAAAATACAACGTTGGTTCGGGAACGATACTTGACCTGCTTCTTGCTCAGAACAACTACAACACTGCGCTTTCCAACAAAATCAATTCAGTGTATCAGTACTTTAAGGCAAAGAGTGCCCTTGAACTATCTCTTGGCCGAATAAAAGATACAGTCATTCAATAATATCTGAAAGCAACTTCCATGGCGAACGGCAACGGCAAAAAATCGAAAAAGAAAATCATCATCCTTTCTATTATTGGCGTGGTGGTACTGGGGTTGGTGGCTCTTGTGTTTCTCGGCAGCAATCGGGAGAACATCATCACGATCCAAACAGAAAAGGTGGAGAAGAGGGCCATAACGCAAATTGTCACGGCAACGGGGAAGATCCAGCCTGAAGTCATGGTAAAGATCAACGCGGAGGTCAGCGGAGAGATTATCGAGTTGGCTGTGCGGGAAGGCCAACGTGTAAGCAAAGGACAGTTGCTCGTGCGCATCAAACCGGATGCCTATCAAGCTCAGTTCGAGCGTACGCAGGCCTCGGTTGCTGTTGGGGAGGCGAACTTGCAGAAAGCGGAGGCTGACTACAAGCGTATGTCAGAACTGTATGCGAAAAAACTCGTCTCGGACGCAGAAATGGATATTTCCAAAGCGACGTACCAAGGCTCGAAGGCCAGCCACGATCAGGCGAAGGCTTCACTGAAGGAGGCCAGAGAGACCCTTGGAAAGACGACTATCTATGCGCCCATGGATGGTGTTATCAGTCAGTTGAAGTCTGAATTGGGAGAAAGGGTAAGCGGCAGCACATTCACTCAGGGAACGGAAATCATGACGGTTGCGGACCTCTCCCGTATGGAAGCTCGCGTCGACGTTGGCGAAAACGACATTGTCGGAGTGTCCATCGGCGATTCAGCTCGAGTGGAGGTCGATGCTTATCCGAATAGAAAATTCATCGGTTCAGTTTCTCGGATTGCCAATACCGCAAAGAGTGCAGGCCTCGGGACTCAGGACCAGGTTACAAATTTTGAAGTGAGAATCCTCCTTCACGCGCCCGAAGGAGTTCACTTCCGTCCAGGGATGTCCATGACGTGCGATATTGAGACAGAAACCCATTTAAATGTGTATGCCGTGCCCATTCAATCTGTAACGGTGAGGATTCCCAAGACGGAAGAAAAGCCCGAGGAGCCCAAAGAGGGTGAAGCCCAGCTTGCGGTCAAGAAATCGAAAGTGAAGGAAGAGGACAAACTGGATGAAGTGATTTTTGTTGTTGATGATGGGAAGGCGAAGACTTTGAAGGTGAAGCGTGGAATCAGCGATGATACCTATGTTGAGCTTGTTGAAGGCGGAAAAGAAGGGTTGCAGGTGGTGTCGGGGCCGTTTAAGGCAATTAACCGCGACTTGGAAGATGGGTCGAAAGTAAAAGTTGAAACCAAGCCCACGATGCGGACCGGCGCTGTTGCTTCCGCCGAGAAAAAATAGCCTCCGGAAGACAAATTGACGGCGGTAGAGCTTCAATTAACAAAAGAGGATTAAAGAATGTCGAATATCATTCTGCTGAAAAGCATCACGAAGATGTATCAAATGGGAATGGAGCAGGTGCATGCCCTGCGCGGCCTGGATATCGAGATCAAGAAGAATGAGTATATCTCGATAATGGGACCTTCGGGATCGGGAAAATCTACGCTTATGAACGTCATCGGCTGTCTGGATACGCCGACTTCTGGCCTGTATGAGCTGAACGGGACAAACGTCAGCGACATGAACGACAACCAGCTTGCCAAAATCCGCAACAAGGAAATCGGTTTCGTGTTCCAGACTTTTAACCTGCTTGCCCGTTCCGATGTTCTTCATAATGTTGAGCTTCCGCTGATCTATGGCGGCGTTGGTTCAAGCGAGCGAAAAAAACTTGCCCGGGAAGCCATTGAACGGGTGGGGCTCGGCGACCGTATTCATCACAAGCCCAACGAACTTTCCGGCGGCCAGCGTCAACGGGTATCAGTTGCGCGGGCTTTGGTGACGAGGCCATCGATTCTTCTTGCGGACGAGCCTACGGGAAACCTTGACAGTAAAACGGGCGATGAAATCATGGGTCTTTTTGATGCTCTGCACAAAGAAGGCAACACCATTATCCTGGTGACGCACGAAGCTGACATCGCAGCTCACGCCCACCGCATCGTTCACATTCGCGACGGAATTGTTGAGAAGGATGAAATTGTGACGAATCGGAGAGTGATCCAGCATCACCAGGCAGCGACCGCCTAATGCGCCTCTTTCTTGACGAACTGCGTGAAGGTTTCTCCATCGCGTTTGGCGCGATCCGTGCGAACAAAATGCGATCGGCGCTCACCACGCTCGGCATCGTCATCGGAATCGTCTCCGTGACGTTGATGGGAACGGCAATTGAGGGGCTGAACCGCGCATTCAACAAAAGCATAGCGGCCATTGGCGCCGATGTACTGTATGTGCAAAAGCACCCGTGGGGCGGCGGACAGAACTGGTGGGAGATTCGAAATCGCCGCGATATCCGCATTCAACAAGCGCGCGTTGTCAAGAAAAGTGCTGAGCTTGTGAAGAGTGTTTCTCCGGCGGTCTTTTCCGCGAGGAACGTAGTCTACGGTCAGAGGTACATTGAGAGCGTACTTCTCGTTGGATCCGATGCAGACCTTATCGAAACGAGCACAGTCACAATCGCATACGGCAGATTCTTCACGACATTGGAAGCGGAAGGTGGTCGTCCGGTGTGCACTTTAGGTTCCGAAATCGCCGAGAACTTGTTCCCGAATGAAAATCCGATAGGAAAAGTCATCAAGATCGGCAACTATCCGTATCGCGTTGTCGGAGTAATGGGCAAACTTGGAAGCTTTTTTGGTTCGATGGACAACAGAATCTATCTTCCGATTAACCGGTTCTTCAAAGAGTTTAAGTCGTTCCGGGGAGGGGTTGACATTTGGGTCAAGGCTTCGTCGCTCGAAGGGCTTGATGAAACAAAAGAAGAGATTCGAGGCATCATGCGTCGAGCCCGTGGGCTCTCTCCTAAGCAACAGGATGATTTTGCCATCAACCAGCAGGAAATTATCATCCAGACATTCAATACGATTGGTGGCGTCATTGCAGCCGTCGGACTGTTCATCACTGGAATGTCGTTGTTCGTCGGTGGTATCGGGATTATGAACATTATGTTTGTCTCGGTCACGGAACGAACGAGAGAAATCGGTATCCGGAAAGCCATTGGCGCGCCAAAGCGTTCGATCCTGTTACAATTTTTATTGGAATCTGCGACGATTTGTCTCGGCGGCGGCCTGATCGGCCTGGCAATTGCCTTTCCGTTGAGCCTCATCATTGATCAATTTCTGCCAACAGCCATGCCGATGAGTGTTGTCGGGATAGCAATCCTTGTTTCCGTTATGGTGGGCGTCATCTCAGGATTTCTTCCCGCCTACCGTGCCTCGCGTATGGATCCCGTAGATGCCCTGAGGTACGAGTAAGGACTGGCCCATGGAATTTACCGAACTCCTAAAAATTGCGCTCTTCTCTGTAAAAGCGAACAAGCTTCGGTCAGTTCTCACACTCCTCGGAATAGTTATCGGCGTCTTTTCGATTATCAGTGTGATGACAGCGGTCCAGGTTTTGCAGAACAGTATTGAGACGGGCTTGAGCGGGCTTGGCTCGAACACGTTTCAAATACAGAAAACATCGATGGGTCCGCGGAGTCGCAAAGAGTGGCTCAAGGAGCAGGCGCGAAAGGAATTGACCATTGAGCAAGGGGAATATGTGCGCGACCGCGTAACGCTTGCCCGGCATATAGGTCTTGAAGTATGGTCGCAGGGGAAAACAGTTCAAGCCATTAGCGGCGAGAAGACGAACCCCAACGTGAGTTTTGTCGGGGAGAACGTCGATGGGATTCCAACAAACAACTGGACGATTAAGGACGGACGCGGCTTGAATGATGACGATCTCCGACACACGCGCAGTGTCGCAATTCTCGGGCAGGACGTTGTGCAAAAAGTGTTTCCCCGCGGGGACCCTGTTGGCCAGGAAGTGAAGATCGACGGTGTTCGATATACAGTCATTGGAACATTCGAACGCTCCGGTGCTTCTCTGGGACAAAGTGATAATTTTGTGGTCACTCCGCTCTCCACGTTTTTGGAACAGTATGGGCGAAAGCAGTCAGTGCATATTATGATTAAAACCGCCAATCCTGAGGTGTATGAAGATTGCCTGGAGGAAGCACGCTCGATTTTGCGCACAACGAGGAAAGTACCGCCCGGTCAAGAGGATGATTTCTACATTTTCTCCAACGACTCGATGATTGAGACGTTCAACAGTTTTACAAAATATGTAAAGCTGGGTGTGAGTTTCATCAGCTTCGTTTCTTTGCTCGCCGCCGGAGTTGGGATCATGAATATCATGCTTGTTTCGGTCACAGAGCGGACGAGGGAAATAGGAATTCGCAAAGCCATTGGTGCCCAGAAGAACAGCATTCTGGGACAATTCTTGTCCGAAGCGGTTGTGCTGTGCCAGCTCGGCGGCATCGTTGGTATCGCGTTGGGAATTCTGGGTGGCAACCTGACAGCGCTCGCCTTCAACATTCCCGCGGTGATGCCGTGGGATTGGGCATTTATTGGGTTTGCCTTGTGTTCGTTCGTCGGAATTGTCTTCGGCGTGTATCCTGCGTGGAAAGCGGC
>CAYIBG010000170.1:0-4980 GCA_964361365.1 uncultured Ignavibacteriaceae bacterium
GGCTGGCTGTCCGATGCCGTCGAGAAATTCTCGCTCTTCTTCGTCGGGATTGTGGTATTGGCCTCGATCATCTTTGTCATAACCCCGCCCATCGTCTCGATACCGAGCGTCAGCGGAGTTACGTCCAACAGAAGCACATCGGTCACATCGCCCGCAAGCACGCCGCCCTGAATGCCGGCTCCCACAGCAACTACCTCGTCGGGGTTGACTCCCTTGTGTCCTTCTTTTCCAAAAATCTCCTTTACAAGAGCCTGGATACGAGGCACACGAGTCATACCGCCGACAAGGATAATTTCGTCGATTTCACGCGGGTTCAAACCTGAATCTTTCAACGCTTTCTCAACCGGCGGAATGCAGCGGTTAATCAGATCCTCGCATAGCTGCTCAAACTTTGCACGCGTCAAGGTTAAGTTCAAGTGTTTCGGGCCATCTGCTGTTGCGGTGATGAACGGCAAATTGACTTCACTTTGCATCAGCTGGGAAAGCTCCATTTTTGCCTTCTCGGCTGCTTCCCGCAACCGCTGGAGTGCCATGGGATCCTTGCGCAAATCGATGCCTTCCTGCTTCTTGAACTCGTCGGCGATGTATTCCAACACTCGCATGTCGAAGTTGTCGCCTCCCAGATGTGTGTCGCCGTTCGTCGATTTCACTTCGAACACGCCTTCACCCAGTTCGAGCACGGAAATATCGAACGTGCCGCCGCCCAGGTCGAACACCGCAACTTTTGAATCCTTGTGCTTTTTATCGAGGCCGTAGGCAAGTGCGGCTGCCGTGGGCTCGTTGATAATGCGTCGCACGTTCAGTCCGGCGATTTCGCCGGCTTCTTTCGTCGCCTGCCGCTGAGCATCGTTAAAATATGCAGGTACGGTGATCACCGCTTCGGTGACCTTGGTGCCGAGATAGTCTTCTGCCGTTTGCTTCATCTTCTGGAGAATCATTGCGGAAATTTCCGGCGGAGAATACGGCCGGTCGCCAATTTGCACGCGGGCTGTGTTGTTGTCGCCCTGGACAACTTTGTAGGGCACGAGTTTCATTTCCTCGCTCACTTCGTTGAAGAACCGGCCCATGAAGCGTTTGATCGAAAACACTGTGTTCTGCGAGTTCGTGACCGCCTGGCGTTTTGCCGCCGCGCCGACAAGCCTCTCGCCCGATTTCGTAAAACCCACTACGGATGGCGTCGTGCGCCCTCCTTCAGAGTTTGCTATCACGACCGGGTCATTTCCTTCCATAACGGCGACAACAGAGTTCGTCGTCCCAAGGTCGATTCCGATAATTTTTCCAGATTTTGACATGTGAAACTCCTTCGTTGAATGATGCTGCTTGTGGAAACTGCAAGTCCTTCCGAATGTTTTCTTGTTTTCAAGACGACCTTCGGAAGGCTTACAGGAAACAAATTGCCACGGCTTTAAAGCCGTGGCAATTATCATTTTACTTTACTTTTACTTCTATCTGCTTCGGCTTTGCTTCTTCAGCCTTCGGCAATGTGACCGATAGGATGCCATCTTTGTAAATGGCGTCGATCTTATCGCTCTTCACCGACGTCGGCAGTTTGAAGGATCGCTGAAACGACCCATAAGACCTCTCGACACGATGAAAGTTCTCTTCCTTGATATCATTCGCTTCTTTCTTCTCACCGCGTATCGTGAGAATATTGTTTTCCAACGTGATCTTCACATTGTCCTTCTCGACACCGGGAAGCTCGACGTTCACAAGGTATTCGTTTTCGAGCTCTGCGACATCGACGGCGGGAGTCCAGTGAGAGATGCCGAAACTTCCGTCATCTTGTATGCCGCCGCGGAAAAAATTGTCCAGCATCCGGTCGAAAGAGTGAGGGTGATTGAATCGTATTAACATTGTAACCTCCTTGATAATTGATTTTGGGACATCTTGATGTTCGATTGTTCTTCAATGTCAACTCACGTGCCAACCTCGTTTATCAGTCATTTTGTCAGTATTGATATGACAGAAATTGAATACATTGCTAAAATGACAGGTTTTGGACAGACATTTTTGCAGATAGGCTCCTTGATTTTGGAGGTCATTTTCTTTATCCTTCTTGGCATTTTTCGTTCAACACATCTCAACTTATCAATAACCTGAAGGAAAAAGCGTGCAAATTTTCCCTTTTCTGTTTCTCTCGGGCCTGCTGTTCTTCTTGCAGCCAAACAAGGTCGACAAGAATTCCAAAGTGGGCTACGAATCCATCCTGGCCGCCGACCTTAAGAAACACGTGACCGTTCTTGCATCGGACAGTTTGGAGGGTCGCGAGACTGCATACCCCGGGCAAAAGAAAGCGGCTCAATACATCGCAGGAGTTTTCAAGAAACTGAATTTGAAACCGGTCGGAGATAACGGCTCGTATTTCCAAAAATTCGAAGTGGAAGAAATCCGCATCAGCTCTGAAACAAGAATCGAGGTTCAACAAAAAGGACAAAGCAAGTCCTATGCTTTTGGAAAAGAGTTTATAGGCGCAGATGCCCAGGATACCACGGTGTCGGGGGACATCGTCTTTGGAGGCTTTGCCGATTCTCCGATGAGCAACTCCGATAAGGAAAACTTCGCAGGAAAAATCGTTGTCACGTTCCCGGGACAACGAGAATCGGTCAGCGACACCTCGGGGGATCAAATCCGCAGGAGGTTTTTCGCATTCCGTCAGGAGAGAGGCCTTGCCTCAGTGCTGGTCGTGACCGACGAGGAAGGCCCGTTTTCGCAGCTGGAGGTTTTTTCCAGAATCAAATCACACACCGGGCGCGGCCGCATGGCGTTGAAAGGAACGACCACGTCGCGTGTTCGCCTTCCTTTGACGTTCTATGTTTCCCCTGCCTTTGCCCAGGGGCTTCTCCAGGACCGCGGAGTGTCACTCAAACAGATCAGAGAAAAGGCGATCAAGGATTCCGTTTTTTCGCCAGTATTTCTGGACAACACGACGGTGACCGTTCACAGCAAGAGCGTTGTCGAGACCCGGCAAAGTGAAAACGTGGCCGGATTTCTCGAGGGTTCCGATGCGAAGCTCAAAGATGAAATCCTCGTGTTCACGGCCCACTACGACCACCTCGGCATCGGTTCCGACGGAGCCATTTTCCACGGCGCGGACGATGATGCTTCCGGCACTTCCACGGTGCTTGAACTTGCCGAAGCGTTCGTGAAGAACCCGCTCAAACCGCGAAGGACCGTCTTGTTCATGACGGTCGCGGGTGAAGAGAAGGGGCTGCTGGGTTCCCGCTATTACGTGACGCACCCAATTGTTCCGCTGGAGAAAACGATTTCCAACCTCAACACAGACATGATCGGCCGAACCGACAAGAAACATGACGACCTGAAGGAAGTCAATTACACGTATGTCATCGGGTCGGACAAGATCAGCACGGAGTTGGACAGCTTGCTGAAGGTGGCAAATGCCGAATCGGAAAACCTTGCGTTCGACTATACGTTCAACGATGAACGGGACCCAAACCAGTTTTACCGGCGCAGCGACCATTTCAACTTTGCAAAAAACGGCATCCCTGTTGTCTTCTTCTTCACGGGCGTTCATGTCGATTATCACCGGCCAACGGATACGATCGACAAAATCATGTTCGACAAGATGGAACGCATTGCACGAGTCATTTATTACACGGGCTGGAAGGTGGCCAACCGCGATAAGATGTTCCCGAAGAATGTCGCGACCTCGGGATACTACCAATAGAGCCTTTGGGATTCTTGCTCAGATAATAACCGCATGTTCACAAAAGAAGAACTGACACGCGGGCTTGACTCACGAATCATCGGGAACAAATTCTTTCTGTTCGATTCCCTTGATTCCACGAACGCCTGCGCAAAAACCCTGGCTGACGCCGGGATCGAAGAAGGCGCCGTCGTCTTGACCGATTTTCAGACAGCAGGCCGGGGAAGAAACGGCAGAAGCTGGAACTCCGAAGCCGGCCAGAACCTCCTCTTTTCGGTCGTTTTGCGCCCCAAATTCCCCAGGGACCAGGCCACATTCCTCACGTTCTTCTCCGCCATATCGATTGTCCGGGCTCTTGAGGCCAAACTCAAAGAACGAATCGAATGCAAGTGGCCGAACGACCTGCTTTTGAACGGCAGGAAATTCTGCGGGATCCTCCTTGAAAACTCCTTCCAGCAGGACAAATTGGCTTACTCTGTGGTGGGAATAGGCCTCAACGTGAACCAAAAGGAATTCGGGGAAGACCTCAGGGAACGGGCGACTTCACTCCGGTTCGAATGCAAGAAAGACTTTGACCGAAAGCGGCTTTTTCAAAAAATCCTCTCTGAGATGGACAGGCTCTACGAATCAGCACAGGCAGGCGATTTTCGTTCCGTCATGGAAAACTGGAACAAACATTGCACGATGTTCGGGAAACCCGTGAAGGTCGTGAAATCACACGAGACCTTGTCTGGAACCGCTGTTGGGCTCAGCCCCGAGGGTGGCCTTGTCGTGGAAACATCAAAAGGTAAGTCGATAGTCTACGCAGGCGATGTCTCGATTCTGACCTGAACACACATGCTCCTCGCCATCGATATCGGAAATACGCACACCGTATTCGGCGTGTACAAAGGTTCAAAACTCCAGCAAGACTGGAGAGTAACGAGCTCACCCCATCGAACGGAGGATGAAGCCGGCACACAGGTGAAGCTTTTTCTCCAGGAAGCTGGGATTGGCACAAAGGATATTGACGGCGTCGGTATTTCATCCGTTGTGCCCAATCTGACCGACATCTTTGCCTCGATGGCACGGAAGTATTTCCAGGCCGACCCGATGCTTGTCAGTTCTGCGCTGGACCTCGGCATCAAGATTCTCTATGACGACCCAAACTCCGTCGGTGCCGACAGGCTTTGCAACGCCGTCGCAGGATTCGCAAAACACGACGGTCCGCTGATCATCATCGACTTTGGAACGGCGACCACGTACGATGTGATCGCCGGCAACGGAGATTACCTCGGAGGAGTGATCGCACCGGGGATTGAAACCTCTGCCATCGA
>CAYIBG010000171.1:0-4911 GCA_964361365.1 uncultured Ignavibacteriaceae bacterium
TCCGTTGAAACCTGGATGAACCGTTTCACCTGATATTCGCGGGCAAGCTCAAGCAAGACACTCGTCCCGGCCACATTCGTCTCGATGAACTCCGCCCCCCCGAGTATACTCCGGTCCACGTGCGATTCTGCTGCAAAGTTGACAATCACTGAAATGGGAGACCGCTGAAGCAACGACTCCATTGACTGCCGGTTGCAGATATCAGCCTTCACAAACGTGTACCGAGGATTGTCCTCTACATCTTCAAGATTCTCGAGGTTGCCTGCATACGTGAGTTTGTCAACGTTCATCACATGGTCGTCCGGATGATGTTGGAGCATCCATCGAACAAAGTTGCTTCCTATGAATCCTGCGCCGCCTGTAATGAGAATAGTCATATGCTCATGACTCTAGTTTGAATATCGGATGGGGGTCATCCTCGTGACGAATCTCATCCACCGGTTCCTTTCGATTCATTCCTCCATACAGCCGGTTCGGAAAGTTCAGCACCCAACCAACGGTCGCCCCGATATTCTTGTATGCATGAACCACTCCGGCGGGAATGACGACGGAACGAGGGGCCGATTCTCCGGCCTCCAGTATCATGCGGTTGCCGAATGTTTTCGATGTTTTGCGATAATCCCACAAAGAGATCTTGAATGTTGAGGGACCGACAAAACAAAAAAAGTCCGCCTGTTCTTTGTGCTCGTGCGGTCCCCGGATGATTCCCGGCCCCGAAGACGACACGTATGACATGGCGGGGAAAAATTCTTTTGGAACGTCATCTTCCCTGAACAATTCCATCAGCCAGCCTCGACGATCGGTGTGTTTCGTTAAATCCTTGACGACGAGGCCATCGATGGGGCCTGTTGCAAAACGCAATGAACCTCCACGATTTTTTGAAATTTACGAAACTAACACCGGAAATGAAAACTCTTCAGCCAGTTACTGTCTTTGTAAGCAATCTACGTTAAGCGACTGGAAAAACGACGGCGATCTGCCGTGATGACTCTGCCTTGAAGCGGCAGCGGGAGTGGTAGCAAGCGGTAAGTTCGGTATGCCTCAATCGTTGATCTTCAAAAATAAACTAAGCAAAATAAGCGCCATTGTCAATCGTGTGCAGTTACATCTGTTCGGGTGCGGAAATTCCGAGGATTTTGAATCCGTTCGCCAAAACAATTCTGGCTGCCTGACAAAGCGCCAGCCTCGCCTCCGACAACTTCTTTTCAGGAATGACAACTCTCTGTTCATGGTAGAACTTGTGAAATGCAGTGGCGACGTCGTGCAGGTATGTCGTGATGCGATGGGGCTCATATGCCAGACAGGTCGATTCAACCCACTCAGGAAATTCGAGAAGTAGTTTTGCCAACGCCACTTCGGATTGCTCCTTGAGGAGATCGAATTGGATACTTTGGAATCGCATGTGTTTTTCGATCACGCTTTGACCCTCAGCAAAACGGAGGATGCTGGCAATTCTGGCGTGTGCATACTGGAGGTAATAGACAGGGTTTTTTTCGGATTGCTCCTTGGCAAGGTCGATGTTGAATTCCAGATGACTCGTTGTCGAGCGCATGATAAAGAAAAACCTCGCGACATCTGCTCCGACCTCGTCGATCAACTCATCAAGCGTTACAAAATTTGCCAGCCGTTTTGACATCTTGACTTGCTGCCCGTCGCGCATGAGCGTCACAAATTGATGGATGACCACCTTGACTTTCGAAGGATCGTATCCAAGCGAGCCGATTCCAGCGAGCACTTCCTGGATCGTTGAAATATGGTCTGCTCCGAAAATGTCCACAATGAGCTCGAAGCCTCTCCGGAATTTCTCCCGGTGGTAGGCAATGTCGGGGAGCCTGTAGGTCGGCTCTCCTGCGCTCTTGACAATCACGCGGTCCTGATCCAATCCTAGGGCCGTTGTCTTCAACCACACCGCTCCATCTTTATCGTAAGCAAGCCCCTTGCGCCGAAATTCCTCAATGACTTCTTTGATCTTCCCGTCCGAATACAACGAATCCTCGTTATAGAACACGTCGAACTTCACACCCATCCGGACGAGCACATTTTTAATGGAAGCGAAAAGCGAATCCTCGGCGAACGACTTGCAAACCGAAAGAGCTTCTTCCTTCACTGCTTTTCTAAGCGACTCCCCCCGCTCGGTTCTGAGAGCCTCCGCTATGTGCTTTATGTAGTCGCCCTGGTATCCATCTTCTGGAAATGCGAACGTAGGGTCGAAGAGCTGGCTGTAACGGGCGTACGTCGATTCTGCCAGCAGCCGCATTTGCCTGCCCGCGTTGTTGTAATAGTATTCACGCGTAACATTGTGGCCCGTCCATTCGAGCAGATTCGCAATCGTGTCACCGATTGCAGCCTGGCGTCCATGGCCAACGCTCAGCGGACCCGTCGGGTTTGCACTGACAAACTCCACCTGGGTTTTCTTGCCCATCCCGATCTCAGACCTGCCAAACCTGTCGCCCTTCGCGAGAATAGCATGAACCTGTTTGGTGAAAAACGCCGGATGAAAGCGAAAATTGATAAAACCGGGGCCCGCAATTTCAACACCTGCGACGAGTTCCGGGTCGACTTTCAACGTTGCCACGATTTCCTTGGCAATTTCTCTCGGATTTTTTCTAACAGACTTAGCAAGAAGCATCGCAATGTTGGTCGTTGCATCACCGTGCGCCTCGAGTTTCGGCTTTTCAAAAATCAGGTTCCCGCCAGGTTCGTAGTTTAGCGATTTCAGCGCAGAGCCGACTCTTTCGGTAAGGTATCTCTTCATGCCTCGCCCGTCGATTTCCTTTTACGAGTCACACGCCCTTTTCCTGATTTTAGCCTTCCTGTTTTGACGGCCCGTTCAAGTTCGTCTCTCATTTCAGTGAACTTCGCATCTCCCCACAAACGCTCCAGGTTGTAGAACGAACGTTCCTCCTTATGGAAGATGTGGACAACCACGTCAACATAATCCAGTACGACCCATAGCAATGCCTGGAGTCCCTCCGTGTGCCAAACTCGTGAGCCAAAAGTTTCCGTCCCTTCGACGATCGAATCGGCGATCGCTTTCACCTGGGTAGCTGAATCGGCAGAACACAGCACAAAAAAATCGGTCGTGGTCGTCACTTTGCGCAGGTCCATAAGAAGAACGTCATCCGCCTTTTTGGCAAGAGCAAGGTCTGCAATTTTCTTAGCAAGAGTTCGTGCCGTCAATCAGCCTCCATACATATTATTTGAATGCCTTCAGTTTTGTAAAGTCCTTCCCGATCACAACCGTGGCATCAAGAAAGAGGTTTTTGTCGATCTGCTGCACGACTTTTTCTTCAGAGATACCCAGCGCTTTTGCGACAGACTTCGCCGCTTCTGGATTTCCGATACGGTCGATGACCAGAGTTTGCAGGACACTTCCCGATTTGTAATTGCCCAGCTCTACCACGTCAAATCCTTCAGCTCTGAGGAAATCCGTAAGTTTCTGGGCGAGTTTGGGTTCACCCGAGCCATTCTGAACATCCAGCTGAATCGCCCGCGTCCTGCCGAACTGCTGGACGGCCGGCTGGCCGGATTCACCCTGGAAAAAGGCGAAAAGCGCTATGAGCATAAAAAGGCCCGCAGTGCCGAAGAGAACAAACCGTTGTGTGAGCTGGGTTCGAGACCGTTGAGGGGGTTGCTGGAGTTCGGTGGTACGGGAAGGGTCTTCTATGGAATGGCACTCCCTTCAAACGAAAAAGAAACGAGCAGGCACCTTGGTTTTTGGAAGGCATCCTGCTCGGTCAAAAAACGAATCTCTGAAACCAAAAGCGTCAGTGCTTTGCCTCCTCGCCCATCTCGGACTGGCCACGCTCGAAGTTGTTGAAAAACCCCGGTTGGTAGAGACCTGAATTGCCGAGCCAGTAAAGTGATGGCACCTGTCTGAACTGGATTTGAAGCCACAGATTGTCGTAAGGCCGGTAATCCAGTTGAGCACGGCTGAGATAAACGCCTGAAAAATTCTTCGAAAATTCCGACCCGAACGAGTTATACGGAGAATGCATGGCACTCACATCGAACTGGACGGAGAGTGGGTCTGAGAAACGGTAAAACAAACTGTTGGTGTAAGCGCCGACGGCCATGTTCTGACCGCCAAAAGTGGAATAACTCAAGGAGTAACTATGGCGCATCAGAAGACGACTGGGGTCAAACCATCCGAAGAGCAAGCCGCCGTCATCGCTTCGAACGATTGACTGGCTGACGCTCGGATTCTGGTCCGCCTTGGTTCTCAGCTGCCCTCCGGCAATTGCCGTTACCATGAAAACCGCAACCACACAACCGACGAATATTCTCATGGATGATCCTCGTTTTCCTGAAGTTATGATAACCAAATCCCTCCTGATTGTCAAGACGCTCCCGTCGTCATTATCCGGGCTGACGAGATTCAAGAACTTTCATTGCCTCGTCCAGTTGCGTGACCGTATTGATACCCCGAATCTCATCAAGTTGAAGCGTTTTGAGCGCCGAGACCTTCCCATGATTCTTCCAGAAGTACTCGAAGACATCTGTCAGATAAAACTCATTCTGGACATTATGCGAAGTAATATGTGCGAGCCCGTCGAACAGCATTCCTTTGTCGAACGCATAAATTCCCGAATTGATTTCTTTGATGGCGAGCTCCTCCGGCAGGGCGTCTTTGTGTTCCACAATCTTCTTCACCGATTGATCCTCGTTTCGAACGATCCGTCCATATCCGGTCGGGTCTTCCATGTCTGCTGTGAGGATTGTGGCGATGGCACGCGAGTCTCTATGGTGGCGAAGCAGTTGATCCATCGTAGGCTTCGTCAGAAGTGGAACATCCCCCGAAAGGATGAGTACGTCGCCTGCAAACGATTGGAGGAGTTTCTCCGCTTGCATCACGGCGTGGCCTGTGCCCAACTGCCGTTCCTGGACGGCGCATTCCACATCCGGATGAGA
>CAYIBG010000172.1:0-4908 GCA_964361365.1 uncultured Ignavibacteriaceae bacterium
GTTCGAATATCCGGGGTATGGCGATGGGGAGGACGATGAATGCCTCATCGCGGGGGCTTGATGCCCTCGGAATAAACCCTGCGAATCTGGCGTGGCCGGACCGCAACAAGTTCTCGTTCAACATCGTCTCCTTCGGAACGAAAATCGGGACTGACCTTTTCACGTACGACGTGTATCAGGAATTTTTCACGGGAGACCCGAGTGACCGAAGCAAGCCAAAATACTTGAACGAAACAGATAAGGAACGTCTGCTTTCGCTTTTGCCGGAGGGTCGGGGAAGTACACGGATGGATTTGGAAATTCTCTCCCTCGGGCTTGCGCTCTATGTGCCGGAGTACGGAGGAATCGCTTTCGGAATCACCGACCGCATCGGGATGAAGTTTGACCTGCCCAAGGAATACATGAGGATGCTCCTCTTTGGGTTCGACTCGACCGGCTCAAAGTACGATTTCGAGGGAACGGCTGCTTCGGCCTGGTGGTGGCGTGAGTACAACATTTCTTTTGGTTTCGAGACTCCGTTGAGACACTCGCTCGTCGAGAAATTCGCTGCTGGTGTTGGGCTGAAATTTCTCCGGGGTTATGGAGTGATGGAAACCGTAAAATACCGTGGGATTCTTGGCGTACAACGGAGCGGCGCAAACCAGTTTCTTGGTTCTGCGGACTTTAATTTTCTGACGAGACGATCGGGCATTGATGCGTTGGACCCTGATCGGAACGAGTCTTTTTCCATCTTTCCCGAACCGGCGGGGATAGGATTCGGGTTTGACCTCGGAATCGGGCTGCAACTGGTATCGGGTGTATGCCTTTCAGCGAGCGTCACCGATGTGGGGCGCATCAACTGGAAGAAGAACATCGTGGAGACTTCTGCCGACTATTCACTGAGGTTCACCGATCCCTTTAGCCAGGAAACTCAGGACAGTCTGGAACGAGCATTTCGGGGTAACAATGCCGCCGGGGGAGATTTTTCCACAACACTGCCCGCAACTCTTCGTCTCGGTGCGTCGGTTCTCGTTCAGCAGATCCCGGGGTTCGATGTACTGCCGGGTGACATGCTTCTCGCCTTTGATTACAATCAGGGTCTAACAGAATCGATGGGTGGAGTTACGACTCCACGTCTGTCCATAGGCATGGAATACAGGATTATTCCCTTGCTGCCGCTGCGGACGGGGATTTCGTTCTTTGGTGGCGATGTTGTTCGGTGGGGAGCGGGCTTCGGGCTGGATTTTTCCAGCTTCAATCTGGAGCTTGCGACGGAGAACTTTGCAATGTTCTTTTCTCCCAAGAAACTTACAGCGTTTTCATTTTCCCTGGGAATGAGGCTGGGGATCTAACTGTCACAGGATATACCTGCTCAAATCCCTGTTCTTCACGATGGAGTTCAATTTATCCTGAACGAGTTTCCTCGTGACCTTCAGCGACGCTGATTTCAAGCCGTCCGGAGCGTCGAAAAGGATCTCCTCCAGCAGCGTCGTCATGATCGTGTGCAGCCTGCGTGCGCCGATATTTTCCACCTGTTCGTTCACTTCAAAGGCCGTGCGTGCGATCTCGAAAATGGCTTCTTCTTCGAATTCCACTTTGACGCCATCCGTTTCCAGAAGAGCGGCGTACTGTTTCAGAAGAGCGTTTTGCGGAAGGGTGAGGATTTTGACAAAATCTTCCTGCGTGAGGCTTTTGAGTTCAACCCGGATCGGAAATCGGCCCTGCAGCTCCGGAATGAGATCTGACGGCTTCGCAACGTTAAACGCCCCGGATGCGATGAAGAGAATGTGGTCGGTTTTCACCATGCCATGTTTTGTCGTGACGCTCGACCCTTCGACAATCGGCAGCAAATCCCGCTGAACGCCTTCACGCGAAACATCGGGGCCGCTGGTTTGAGCCCGACTGCTGGCAATCTTGTCAATCTCATCGATGAACACAATACCGGAGTTTTCCACACGCATAAGGGCTTCTTTGACGGCTTTCTCCATATCGATGAGTTTCTGTCCTTCTTCGTTCGCAAGAAGAGACCGCGCCTCTGCAACCGTCAGCTTTCGATGCTTACTCTTCTTTGGCAGGATGTTGCCAAACATATCCTGAATGTTGATTCCCATTTCCTCAAGGCTAATAGGTCCCATCACCTGCATGAGCGGCATTTGGGGCGCAGAGATCTCGACTTCGATCATGCGTTCGTTTAGCGATCCAGAGCGAAGTTTTTCACGAAATCGCTGTCTGGTTTTCTCCTGATCCTCCTCTGGTTCCGGTCCGGGTGCTCCTGCCTCGACCGCCTTGTGTCGACGAACCGGCGGCACAAGAATATCCAGGATGCGTTCCTCCGCAAGATCCTGTGCCTTTTCCTGGACTTCGGCCGCTTTCTCAGCTTTCACCATGTTCACAGCGATTTCCGTCAAGTCCCGGATCATCGACTCAACGTCCCTCCCCACATAACCGACTTCGGTGTATTTTGAGGCTTCCACTTTGAGGAAAGGCGCATGGGCGAGTTTGGCGAGCCGTCGGGCAATCTCGGTTTTTCCCACGCCCGTCGGACCGATCAGGATGATGTTGTTCGGCATGATCTCCTCGCGAAGGTTCTCGGGCGCGTGCAACCTCCGCCATCGGTTCCGCAGGGCGATAGCGACAGATTTCTTGGCATTCTGCTGGCCGATGATGTATTTGTCAAGCTCCCGGACGATCTCGCGGGGTGTCAGCTCGCGCACGGCGTCTGTTTTAGGTCTTGTATTCAGAAATCACTCCTCATCATGCCGTCTTCTGAGTCACAGTTCCTCTATATGAAAATTCTTGTTCGTGTAAATACAGATATCGGCCGAAGTATCGAGAGCCTCTCGAACAATGTCTTTGGCGCCCAGTTTGGTGTGTTTCACCAGCGTACGTGCGGCGGCGAGGGCGTAACTGCCGCCGGACCCGACTGCAACGATGCCGTCGTCGGGTTCAATAACGTCGCCGGTCCCGGAGATGACCAAAGCGTGCTCCTTGTCCAGAACCGCCAAAAGAGCTTCCAGTTGACGCAAATACTTGTCTGTACGCCAGAGTTTTGCCAGCTCGACGGATGCCCGCACAAGGTTCCCCTGATACTGTTCCAGTTTTTCCTCGAACCGCTCAAGGAGACTGAAGGCATCGGCGGCGCTTCCCGCAAATCCAACCAGCACGGAGTTGTTGTAGAGCTTGCGGATCTTGTTTGAATTTTGTTTCATCACGGTGGTACCCACCGTCACTTGTCCGTCCCCGCCGATGGCAACTTTGTCGTTATGGCGGAGGCCGATGATCGTTGTGCTATGGATAGGCTCTGGCTTCATGGTTATGCCCGGATTTTTTTCCTCATTCGTGCAATTGGTACGCTCAATTGCTCACGATACTTCGCAACAGTCCGTCGCGCTATCCGGATTCCGTCCTTCTGGAGAATCTCGGCAATCTTGTCGTCGTTGAGCGGGTTCTGCGGGTCCTCAGCGCTGATAATCTCCTTGACGCGCAGTTTGACAGCCTGGTTGGAAACATCCTCCCCGTTGTCAGATTCCAGCCCTGAAGTGAAGAAAAACCTGAGAGCGTTCACGCCGAATTCAGTCTGAACATACTTGCTGTTGACCACGCGGCTGATGGTTGAGATATCGACCCCGACAACTTCCGCAATGTTTTTGTAAATCATGGGCTTGAGGATTTCCCCCTCGTCAAACCACTGACGCTGCCTGTCAACGATCGCATGCATGACTTTCAGCAGCGTTTCTCGTCTTTGATGAATGGAGGCGATGAACCATTTGGCCGCCTCGAATTTCTTCTTGACAAAATCCTTCGTTTCCGCGGAAACCTTTTTGTTTTTCGGAGTGACCAGGTCGCGATAGGCATTGTTGATGCGGAGCGTCGGTATGTTCCGGTCATTCAGCGTGATGAGGAAATCACCTTTGTCTTTCTCCACGATGAAATCGGGCGTCACATAATTTTCCTGCGCTGAGAATTCTCCTTCTCCGGGTTTTGGGTTCAGGTGTTGAATGATTTCCAAAACTTTTTTCAACGTCTCCATGCCGATATGGAGATTGCGTCCCAGTTCCTCAAACCGCTTTGCTTTGAAGTCGTCAAAATAGTGTTCCAGGATTCTGAGCCCCAGTTCTTTCAGTGCATGGTCGTAACTCCCGACACGCAGCTGGGCCATGAGACATTCCTGGAGGGAGCGTGAACCGATTCCCGGGGGTTCGAGAACCTGCAAATGTTTCAAGACTCCCTCTGCACGTTCGAGAGGGATGCCCAGGCCGAAACTGAGGTTGAGGTCTTGTATGACGAGAGCCAGATCGCGCCTGAGATAGCCGTCTTCATCGACGTTCCCAATGATTTCCTCGGCAATAAGCGCGTCTGTTTCATCGGAATTCGAAAGCCGGAACTGAGCCATCAGCCGTTCGGACATCGGCACGGTAGAGACCACCGGCGGCTCGTAGCTTTCCTCGTCGTTGTCGGGCCTGTAGGATTCAGGCGATTTATGGCCCTCGACTTCATCGTTCAGATAGTCGTCAAGAGTATAGGTATCCTCAGCTTCTTTGGTTTCTTCTTCGGCTTCCGGTTCTTCGGACTCTTCCTGCTCGAGCGTTTCCTCGGAAGTTTCGAGGACCGGGTTGATCTCCAGCTCGGTCTTGATCCGCAATTCGAGAGCAAGCGTGGGGAGTTGTAGGAGTTTGAGGTACTGGACCTGCTGGGGAGTGAGTCTGAGGCCGAGACGGAGCTGCTGAGAGAGGTTTATCATGGCTGCACTACCTCCTCGTTCGCTGTCAAACGGCGTTCACGCCAGGAATCACGAGTCGCAAGAAACTCGGTATACCATTGTTCTCCGTACGCGCGAAGTAGGGCGTCCTTGAGAAAACGGGAAAGGGCGATGTGTTCGAGCCCTCCGCGTTCCAGGGCCGGCTGGCAATCGGCGAGGAATTCATACCG
>CAYIBG010000173.1:0-4903 GCA_964361365.1 uncultured Ignavibacteriaceae bacterium
ATCTCGTTCGGACTGAGCCAAATCTCTGAAAGAGAAAAGCCTGAGCCTTGAGTAACAGGATTGTCATTTTTTTGAGTGACTTGTAAGCCGCAGTTCACCGCCGCCTGGCACAGAATACCCGCAGCAGACTGCACTTTCTCACCAGCGCTCCCCGCGAGGACAATGCTGATTGGTTTTTTCAGCGAAGATGGAACGATAGACTGGACGCTCGCAGCGGCCTTCCCGACAACTCCTGGTTCGTTTACCGACCGGTATCTTTTTTCAAATGTGTCCCGCCTATCTGACTCATTGACCATTCCGAGCTTCCACTTGTGATTTGCCGCTATTTCAGCAAGTTTTTTGCCGGTGAGATCGTTCTGTTGAACCGCGTACTCTGTGCAAAGCTCAAGGATCTCAACGGCAGAAAATCCCTTAAACTGAATGGCATTCTGTAACAGGGACGCTAAGTTCTGGTCCGTTGCCAGCGCACGGGCAACAAAAGGGGCGTTGCTGTTTTTCAGGATTTCACACATGTCTACAGGCGGCACGATGTTTCCCTTTGGTGTGGTCGCCGTGACAAAACACTCCGGGGTCAGGCTGGATCCCTGCCCGCCGGTCATTCCATAGACAAAATTGTTGCAAATCAGTACCGTGACATCGACGTTCAGCATGGCGGCATGCACCAAATGCTGCAAACCAATCATCGCTCCGCCATCTCCTATGAGCACGATTGTCTTCAACTTGTTGTCTGCCAGAACAGAATCGGCAAGAGCGATGCCGGTTGCGAAGGCCGTCGAACGGCCGTGCGTCGTGTGGACGGTGTGAACTTCTTTGAACAAAGCATCTGCGAGTCCGATACACCCGATATCTGTTACAAGGACAACTTGTTCGGGGGAAAGCTGGAGACTCACAAGTGCCTCGTTCAAACGACGCAGAACGTTCGTGTGTCCGCACCCTTTGCAGAACGGAAAGCGCGGGTCGTCAACGAGATATGAACTTCGTTCCGTCATTCCTGCTTTTGAATTGCCGCGATGATTTCCGCCGGAGTGATCATCGAGCCCACTTTGTTCACTTTTTGAACCTTGCGGGATCCCCACAGCGGTTCCAGGACGCTCGCATACAGTCCTCGCATGTTTTCTTCGGCGATGATAATCCGCTTCACACCGTTCAGCGCGGCCTCGAGGTTCTTTTCTGGAACCGGAAAGAGCGATTGAATGGTCAGGCCTGAAACCTTTTGGCCAATTTCTCTTGCCTTCCTTACAGCTTCGATGGCAGCACGTGCGGTAATGCCATAGCTGACAACCAAGGTTTCAGCTCCAGACTGCAAATCCGGCTTCACGAGAGCCAGTTCATCTTTGTGAAAAAGAATCTTTTCTTCGAGATGAAGTAAAACCTCCAGGGTTTCGGGCGAGTTTTTCTGAAGGCGTCCGCGTTTATCGTGCGCAGAACCTGTTGCAGTGACTTTTTCACCGCCGCCCACCGGCTCAAAAACCGGCACGTCGTGTCTCTCTTTAAAGAAGTACGTGCCGAGTGAGCCGTTTCCTCCGTTACTGCCAGCAAGACCGGTTGGACGGTTTGCATTCTCAACAGATTTGGAAAGCGAATAATCCACGCTCTCGGTCGTCATTCCAACTTCTTTATCGCTGAGGATGATGACAGGCGTTCTGAGTTTTTCCGCCCAGGCAAAAGCCTTCGTTGTCAGGTCGAAACATTCGCGGGCGTTGGTGGGACAAAGCATCGGAATCGTGTATCCTCCCGACGTGGCAAATTCGGCAAGCAGCACATCTCCCTGCCCGCCCTGTGTTGCACCTCCTGTGCTCGGTCCAAGCCGCTGAACGAGCGCAACAACCAGCGGCGTCTCTGTCATGATGGCGTATTGAACCGACTCGATCATGAGCGCCCAGCCGGGGCCCGAAGTTGCTGTCATGGATTTGATTCCGCGCATCGACGCGCCAATACAGTACGCAATGGCCGAGATTTCATCCGGCGCGCTGAGGGCGAGGCCTCCCTTGCCCGGAAGCATGTCTACCATGGATTTGAAAATGCCGGTGGCCGGGGTAATCGGATAACCTGCAAAAAAACGGCAACCCGCAGCGATGGCTCCTTCTGCGATCATCTGGTTGCCGGAGCGTAGTTTTATTCCACGGACGCTCAATCAGCACCCTGCTGGGTCAAACGAAGAGTACATCCGGTTTACCGTATCCGAGATCCGCTGGGCTGCTTGTTTCTTTTCTGCTGCAAGTTCGGATAAAAACCTGCGGACGTCGGGATAATCGCATTGATTGGAGAGACTGTCGTAGAACAGCGCTATTCGCTGTTCGCGGCGGAGCGCTTCGTTCAGCAGCTCGCAGTCTCGCTGACAGGTATGTTCACAGCTTGATTCGGGAGATTTCACTGAAGCCTCCGATGGATAGACAGGGAAGGCAGTCCAATCCTGTGCCATGAGACATGCCTGAAAAAGGCTTGTAATTCGCCCTCAGGAAAGAACCCGTTTCCTTATTTCAGAAGGGGATTTCTTGATTCTAAGAAAGAAAAGGCAAACGCTGCAGAGGGGACGAGGGCAGAGTTGGTTCTAGTGAAAGAAATAACAAAAACGTTTGGTCTTGTGGCCACACTCGATTGTCATTCTGAGCGGCGCCACCGAAGGGGGCGGAGCGAAGAATCTGATGGCGGTGTTAATTCAGATTCTTCGCAGCTGAGAAACGCTGCTCAGAATGACATGCAGTAAAATGAGGGTCATCACTTGTTGACACACGCCCAAGATGGTTCGGGTTATTAGCCCCTCTCTCTTACTCGCTTGGCAACGCTGCAGAGGGGACGGGTACCGGTGTCGAATCAGGAGAAATAAAGAAAAAAAAACGCCGGCGGGTTTTCAGTCCGTCGGCGCGGAGAGGTTGAGAAAAGGAATCCACTCTTTATAAACCGTAATCCCCCAGTGAATCCGGTCTTCTGGCGGGTCGTCGTTCCAGTCGTTGAAGCTGTGTGAGCCGTCGGTTTCGTAATGGAGCTCGTACTCACCCGGCTGCAGAGTGATCACGGTGCTTACCATGCGGTTCTTGTCTGCACCGCCTGCATGCTCGGTCATCCGGTAGGTCATCTCCCAGACAACTTTGCCGGTTCCAGCGTCCTCGATCCAGCCATAGTCGTACATGTCGCGATCCATCGCTTCCCCAAGCGCATAAACCCTTACTTTGGTTGCACGTTCAATTTTGAATGTCTTGCGCTCGTGTCTCCCGTCGCGGACTTTGATGATCTGGGCGATGACGCTTTGTTCTTCCTCTTCCTTGAATGCGCTTACGGATCTTGGGTCAAAAGCTTCTCCCGCGCCATAAATCGTCAAACCCCAGTGGTCCTCGTCAAACGGAGGGTCCGAGTTCCAGTCGTCGTATGCATGTGAGCCGTCTGTCTGATAGTATGCCATGTAGCTGCCCTTCGGCAGTGTGACCAACTCGTCTACCAGGCGATTTTTCTGAGCGCCGCCGGCATGCATCGCCTCACTCCGGTCCATGCGCCACACACGTTCGTGCGTTTTCGTGTTCACGATCCAGCCATAATCTGCGGGCTCGTTGTCGTTGTCCCATTCGCCGATGGCATACACCCGCACCTTTGTGTCCTGGGAAAGGGTGAAGCCAGCGCTCGCAAAATCACTGTCACGGACTTTTGTGATCTGCACAATGATGTTCCGTTCGTTTTCCGTGTAGTCTGATGTTGCAACGGAGTTTCTATCCGTCTCGTTCGTTGGAAACATTGCGATGCCGTAGTGATACGGGTCGGACGGGGGCTTGGCGTTCCAGTCTTCAGCAGAATGAGAACCGTCCGTGACAAAAACCAGCTCATACGTTCCTTTCACCAGCTTCACGTCGCCTTTGAACTCGCGATTCTTCAGGGCGCCTCCGGCGTACTTCGTGTTTCTCAGAGTCATTTCCCAGACGCGTTCACGCGTATCCCCGTTCACGATCCAGCCATAGTCATACATCCCGTCTCCCCTGCGGCCTTCGCCAATTGCATGGACATACAACGAAACGTCTTTTGCCACCTTCAGGGTTTTCCGGACGACTTGTTCGTCATCGACTCCGTACAGCGAAAAAACCGGCTTGCCGGATGTTTTCGGCGCGTCGAACGTGGTGATTCCGGATGCAATCGCGTCATCCGCTGAAACTGTGATTTCCCACTCCCGGGCGAGCTCCATGAAATCATCGTAGCGGTCTTCCGAGTCCAGTCCCAGGAAACTCAGAAACTTTCCGCCGAACGACCTCCGGCTGGAATGTTCCTTCCGGCGGTCGATGTTCATTGAAAAATCGCCAAATCCTTTTCGGTTTTGAAAGGCGTAGGCGGCAAAGTAGACTTCGTATGACCCTTTGGGAAGGGTGACTTCACCGTCGAATTCCCGGCGGCCATCCCGGCCCCGCGTGTTGTCAAAATCCATCTCCCACACGGCTTCGCGGGTGTCTGCGTTGATGATCCATCCGCCTGCGTAGAGCTGCGGCTCGTCATCTCCGAACCAGTTTTCCCAGGAGCGCTTTTCACCGCCGCCGAGGGCATGGATATGGACCTGCGTTTCTTTCGCCAGAGTGAAACCGGCCGACTTGATTTCCTCGTCGCGAAAGTCCTTCAGGCTGACGACGGCTTTGTTTCCGGGGTTGTTGAGAAAAAAGAAAAAACCGAGAAACAGGTGAGCAAGAATTGTCATACGATTCGCTCCCGACTGGTTTTGGGGAATGGATGAGGGCTTGACTTCAAGTAATACGGGCTGACCGGCCGCCGGTTGCAGCCGCAGTCGCTTCTAATTGGACTGCTATTGGTCTCGGAAGGTTTCGAAAATAGCCAAAATGCTGAGAATTACACTTCTCAAGATGGTGGGAATTGAAATGATTGGCGTTCGCGACCACAACTGTCTCTCTGAAAATGTCAGGATCATAACGTC
>CAYIBG010000174.1:0-4885 GCA_964361365.1 uncultured Ignavibacteriaceae bacterium
ATTCCCGCATTCTTCCTTCAACAAGTCCTTCGAACCCGTCTTCGATGCCAATGACCGTGGAGCCAAAATACGTCATGGCAGGCTTGGCAACGCTTCGAATCACGGCGTTTAATCCAGGACAGTCCCCTCCTCCAGTCAATATTCCGATGCGTTTCATCGCAGATGCGCTCCAGTGGTTATGAAGTTTCAGATGAAGATACGCAAATTAGATTCCTGATTCCAACCGGCAGCGGGGATAGAAACGACAAAGCCTCTTCAGTGCGAAGAGGCTTTGAGGAAACTTATTGCTTCGACGAACTCACCCGGCCGCTTTGTTCGCCACAGCTTCCTGATATTTTTCGCCAAGCCACGCGCCAAAGAGTGAGAATAAGAATCCAATTGCCAATCCAACAACGACATAGCGAGTAGGCACAGGCAGACTTATTCCGAACTCGAGAAACAGCCAATCCACACCGACAGCGAGAAGTCCGGCGAGAGCCGGCTCCTTCAGTGTGACACCAGGGGACTTGTAGCCGACGATAAAGCCTGTTGCAACAAAGCTGACGATGAAAGCTGCGAGAATGACGTTCATATCTATGCGAAAGGCCGGAGCAAGGAGAAACACGAACAAGACATTGAGAGCAAACCCAAGCACGACTCCCGTGATAACCCACTTCCACTGGAAGCTTGTCGAGTGTGCATCAGCCGTCGTGCCTTGCAGTTTTTCTCCGACCCATCCGCCCACCCATGAAATCGCCACGCCGAGCATGAGCAAAAGGAGGTTGATGGAAGGGTTTTCGATAAGGTCGGCTTTCGTTGCATACAGGAGTCCAAGCATTGCCAGGAGAACAAGAAACCCGGCGATCGTAGCTTCTTTGATCGTCACTCCCGGTGAAAAATAGCCGACGATAACACCTGTTACGGCATATCCAACCAGCATGACGAGCGCTTGAATTTCATCGCTATGGAAGGTCGGTGCAACGATAAAGTAAGAAGCTCCCACAATCGCAAGCCCGGCAATAACACCTAAAGCCACCCACTTCCACTGCAAACCCGATGTTTCCATGGAAGTCTCATTGGCCATAAACGAATCTCCTCGAGAGATGTGGTGTGAAGAATCAGAGGTTAAAAATCGACTGTGAATATTGGAAAAACAAGCGGGAAAAGCAAGGCTCTTTTGCGAGAATGGCTAGCCTCAAATCTGGTTCACTCATTGATTGCCAAACACATCCAGCTGCTTGGGCTCGGTGGGTTCCGGGCCCTGGATGCCTTTCAACTTGTCCGTAAACGCTCCAAGTTTCTTGTCCGCTTCGTCGTACTTGTTGGAAGTGTTCTTGATGTGGTTGCCGAGAGTTTCGAAGACTTCCGTAAATTTCATGAGTTCAGAATTGAGCCGCGCCAAATTCTGCTGAATCTCCTTGGCTCGCTCTTCGATCTGCAGCCCCTTGAACCCCAAAGCAATCACGCTCAAATAGGCATAGAAGCTGTTGGGTGATACGGGCACCACGTGCTTCTGAACGGCGTAGGCATACAAACCGTCCTCGTCCGCAAGCTTTTCGTCTTTGATGATGGTTTCGTAATAGATATTTTCGGCGGGAATGTACATCAGTGCAAAATCGAAAGTCCCTTCGTCGGGCACAATGTATTTTTCTGCAATCGAATCGATGTGCTTTTTCACGTCCTTGCGAAACGTCAGCGTTGCGGTCCTTCGCTCCTGGTCGGAAGTTGCCTTGATCATTTTTTCGAAGTTTTCCAGAGGAAACTTGGAATCGATGGGAACGATATGTCCATCCGCAGTATGGACCACGGCGTCGACGGTATGGCCTTTTTTGAACCTGTATTGCATGCCGTACGAGCCTGACCGCAAAACCTGCTTCAACACGTCCTCGAGTAATAGCTCGCCCAACCCGCCACGGAACTTTGGCGCTTTCAGCATCTCTTCCAGCGTCGAGACACTCTGACCCAACTCCTTGATTTCCTGAGTCGCCTTGTTAAGCTCGCCAAGCTTGAATTCCACTCCCTGGATAACTTGTGCAGCCTTTGTTAATCGATTCTCGACATTGCCGGCTTGTGTTGTCACCGAGGCGAGATCTTTGGATATTCGATCCTCCTGATTTTTTAACGCTTGAGTCAGGCCTGACCTGAGTGATTCCATCTGTTGTTGAAAGAGCATGTTCGATTGCAAGGGATCACCAGGCTTTGCAGTGCCGAGTTTGAACAAGACAAATACAAGGAGAATGACTACCGCTGCGAGGAGTATCAGAGTCAAAGTTTCCATGGTTTATTGTGTCACGAAAAGATACAAGAACACGAACGCTGTTGCAAATGAAAAACCTCGTGCGAGTGGAACATGACGATGCTTGAGCCAGCCCCACGTCTTCGCGGTGAGAATCATGCATCCCGTAAGAACCAAGGTCGCCGCTGTGCATTCGGCGATCCCGAATGTTCCACCATAGATGCCGGAGAAGCTCTTTCCAGAAAGGAACATTCCGTAGATCATCATGAGATGCGCAGCATAGACAAACAAGGATTCACGGCTCACCTCAAGAACAAAGGAACGCTCCCCGCCAGACGGCAGTCGGGCAGGCGTTTTGCGCCCTTCGGCGAACATCCAGCACGCAACGAGAAGTAAAAGCACGATGCCAAGCCGTTCAAGAAAAAAAAACGTGTTCGCCCGTATATCCAGTGACGCAAATGGAATATGGCCGAGGACTCCCGAAAAGAGGCGTCCGCCTGCCAGGCAAGCGAACCCGCCGATTGCAAGTCGCATGAAGAAGTTCTTCTCGCGGGCTAATTCATTCGCAATAAAGTATTGAACCGCACAGAATCCGCCAAACATCATGAAGCCAAGCCACGGGAACACGGGAAATTGCGAATATCGCTCTCCGCTCAAGTAAGCGGCAATCGGCGACGGCAGCATCCGGTAGAAATCGATATCCCATACAAAGGGGGTGAAAATGATCAGGGCGATGCCCGTCCCGAGCAGGAAATTCTTGTATGCGACGTCAGAACGGACGAAAATCCGAAAAACAAAGAGGATCAGCAACCCCAACGCGATGCAATGAAGCACGTCCGCCTGAAAGAACCTGAGCCAGTCCGCTTGCGTCGTTTCATGGAGTGTTTTGTTGAGCGAAAAATACGGTAGGTGCAACAGATAGCCGATCAGCAAGATCAAGCCAATGCGCTGAACCTGTTTCCAAAAGACGCTCCCAAACTTCCGGAACTCTTCCAGCTTTCTTTGGCTCGCCACCAGAAACACAAAGCCGGAGATAAAAATGAAACCCGGCGCAACGAGTCCGTTGACATATGTCAGGATTCCGAACCAGGGAGTTTCTTTGAGAGAAGGGGTCAGGAAGGCGTTGAACACATGGACTTCGACCATCACAATGGTCGCCCAGCCGCGAAGAAGGTCGATGAACACAAAACGTTGCTTCATCTCAATATTCGAAATCGACAATACGAGATTCGCAATCCCTATATCACCTTCATCTTCTTCCCCACTTTTTCAAACGCCTCCAGCGCTCGGTCCAGATCCTTCCTCGAATGTGCTGCGGAAACCTGTGCGCGCAACCTTGCTTCACCCTTCGGAACCACAGGAAACCAGAGGCCCTTGATATAGACGCCTACCTTGTGAAGCGCCGCGCTCATATCCTGGGCGATAGATGCCTCGAAGAGCATGATCGGAACTATCGGATGAGATCCTTCTATGATCTTGAAGCCGAGATTTTTGATTTCCCGCCGAAAATACTCCGTGTTATCATGCAGTTTCTTGACAATGGACTTGTCCTTGGAGAGCAATTTGATTGCAGCAAGTGACGCCATGACGATCGAAGGCGGGAGCGAATTGGAGAAAATGTATGTGCGCGCTTTCTGGCGCAAATACGATACCATTTCTGCCGAGCCTCCCACAAAGCCGCCCGCGGCGCCGCCAATCGCCTTTCCCAGAGTTCCCACGATGATATCCGTTTTCCCGAGAAGCCCAAAATGCTCGGCAACCCCGCGGCCCCGGTTTCCGACAACTCCGATGCCGTGCGCGTCATCCATGAACAACAGAGCGCCATATTTTTCTTTAAGCGCGACGAGTCTCTCGAGGGGAGCCATATCGCCTTCCATGCTGAACACGCCGTCCGTTGCGATGATGCGGAATCGAAAATCCTTGTTTTTGTCTTCCTGCAGTTGACGTTCCAGGTCTGCAGTGTCGGCGTGATTGTATATCTTCTTCTCAGTGACCTCAGGCCGGCAGAGTCGCTGTCCGTCGATGATACTCGCATGGTTCAGCTTGTCGCTGTAAATGACATCCTTGTAATTCTCGACGCCAAGTTTCTCGTTGGTGATGGCCGAGAAAAATCCGATGTTCGCTGCAAAGGAGGAGGAAAAAAGCAGCGAGTCCTCGGTTCCGACAAACTTCGAAATCTTCTTTTCCAGCTGCTGATGAATCGTTTGCGTGCCGCACAGAAACCTGGCGGAAGCAACCCCGTATCCAAATTTCTTGATCCCCTCCATCGCCGCTTTTCGGACGAGAGGATGGTTCGACATGCCGAGGTAGTTGTTGGACGCAAGCATAACGAGCTCCTTGCCGCCAACCCTGACTCTTCCACCTTGAGGCGACTGGAGAGCTGTTTCGTACTTGAAGGTCTTGGATTCTTCGAGCCTTTGGAGCTCTGCTTTAATCAGTTCTTGTGTGTTCATAACCTTCTGAGATACGATTTAGAGTTTCTTACATTCCGCAATTCGCAATCCGAATTCCGCAATTACGAAGGTTTCAACAGGACTTTATAAGCATCGCCTTTTCGGATCGCAGCAAACGCATCCTCGAATTTTTCAAGCGGCAACTGATGTGTGATAAACCCCGTTTTCATGAATTGCTTCGCCATCCCCGCTTTGAGCAGTTCTTCCATCTGGTCCC